>JAEZIE010000049.1 GCA_023416175.1 Bacillota bacterium | reverse complement strand
AGGAATAATCACTGGAGCTTAAGGAAAATAGGGAGATTTCATCATAGCCCGTGCTTTCAATCAGCTCATGCGCAATTTCTAACAGGTGTTCCTTGCTGCGCTCCCGCACGGGCCGGTAGATGTATCCAGCCTGGCAGAACCTGCAGCCGCGCGTACAGCCGCGGAACAGTTCGAGTGCCACGCGATCATGTACGATGCCAAGGTTCGGAACGATGGGTTTCCCTACATACGGCACGGCGTCAAGATCTTTGACGATGCGGCGGGTAATGGTATCGGGCGCTTTCGGCTCCGTCTTTACAAGTTCTACAAAGGCCTCGCCTTCATAGTGCGGCTCGTAGAATGAGGGAACGTATACGCCGGGAATTTGAGCAAGCTTCAGAAGAATTTCGCGTTTATTTTCCCCGCGCTCTTTCGCGGCGCGATAAACATCCACCACTTCCAGAAACAGTTCTTCTCCGTCCCCCAAAAGCGCCGCGTCCATAAAATCCGCCAAAGGTTCAGAATTACACGCGCAAGGGCCGCCGCAGAGTATCAGTGGATATTCTTCTCCTCTATCGGCCGCGCGGAAAGGAATGCCTGAAAGCTCCAGCATCATCAGGATGTTTGTATAGCACATTTCATACAGAAGGGAAAAGCCTATGATATGAAACGTGTTGAGCGGACGCCTGGTTTCCAGAGAAAACAAGGGCAGTCCGTTTTCTTTTAGTGCCTGCTCCATATCCGTCCAGGGGGCAAATGCGCGTTCGCAGTAAATCTCCTCCCTGGAGTTGAGCGTATGATAGAGTATACGTGAACCAAGGTGGGACATGCCGATCTCATATACATCCGGAAAACAAAGCGCTACATGGACGTCAGCGCTTTGCTTCGTCACCATGTTCCATTCTCCGCCCGTATATCGTGCCGGCTTTTCAACGGTCCCTAATATGCCGTCTAATGCCGAGTAATTCAAAAAGTACCTCCCAAGCCATATAGGCTGTTTTAATATTAACATTAATTGTATAGAGGGTCAATTCCTACCCCGATGCCCTGAACAGGCAATTTTATATCGATCAGCGCTTTAAAAGCGCGCCGACCGTTACATCCTGCCCATGGCGCGCAATGCCGGATAATAGCTTTCCTTCGTCGAGCTGACCGATGATGTTGAGCTCTTCATCGAGCACCTGCAATAGATTATACCGCGAATAGGAGAGCTGCCGCAAGGCCGACCCTGCAGAAACACTCTCACGCACCGCTACATGCCGCAAAGGAAGCGCCTCCCCGCGACGAAATGCGTCTTTCCGCCGCAAAATTGCAGTAAGCTGCGCCTGCGGCGCCTGGCGAAGCTCCTTGATCGCCCCAAGAACGAGGAATACGCCCATGATGAGGAGGAATGCGTTTACCTTTCCTTGCGTGAACGCATACGCGCAAAACGCCAAAAGCGCAGCGCCGCATATGACGCCCAGCCACGCGGTGATGAGCGTAGCGATCCTTGCCCTTAAAAAGTTTCCGAGTATGGCGCGAAGCATGCGGCCGCCGTCGAGCGGCAGTGCCGGGATAAGGTTAAACATTCCCAGCGCGACATTAAGCGCAAGAAAATACTGCAGCTGATAGTACGCAAGCGGGAATAGCGTACCCGCCAGGGATACCCCGCCCGCAACTAGAAAGCTGCACAAAGGGCCGGCTAAGGCGATGATAAAATCCGCCTTGTTGGACATTGTCTGACCGTATAGCCTTGCGACGCCGCCATAAGGCAAGAATTCAATGACATCTATCCGGTAGCCCATCGCATGGGCGACGATGGCGTGGGACAGCTCATGCAGCGTAAGGGCCAGCAAAGCTTGTAACAGGCTTACGAGCATACCAAATATGCCCGCAAGCACAAGCACTACCAAAAGGCCGAAGTGCAGCCGGATTTCCGTCTGCCCCAAATGAAACAGCTTCATCCCTGCAGGACCAAGTCAAGATACGTATCCGGCGACTGGGGTTCACCGGAAAGCAGAACGCTTAGACGCAGCATGCCATCATCTCCGAGCGAACCCAGCGTATCCCGCTTTTTGATGGGCTGGCCTTCCTCCACGTTGATGGTTTCAAGCCCATAATAGATGGTCTCAAGGTCGCCCGCATGCATGAGCCGCACGTATTGGCCCAATACAACGTCCTCGCCAATCGCACGGACCTCACCCGCGGCGGAAGCCACCACCTCGGCTCCGGGCGCGTTCTGCCATATGGCGTATTTCTCAGCAGGTTCAACTGAGACGTTGGGCGCGTTAACGGGCACTGCCAGCTTGCCTGAGTCGGAGAAGACCTCAAGGGTATCCGGAAGCTCTACAAATTCCAGCTTACCGAGCATCTCGTCAAGGTTAGATTCCTCGTTGATGGCGGTGCGTACGCCGGATACCATTTGCTCGGTTCCGGGGATATCAAGCGCCTTCATGCTCAAAATCAGCGCGCAAGCTACCGCGCAGATGCCGATTTTTACGAGCAGCTGCCCGGAAACACGCACCCTGCCTTCGGGTTTTTTGACATGCTTTCTGTGACTTGGTTTATGGAATGTCCTTATTTGACGAGCGCGCGGAGCGGCATCGAACTCTTCTGTTGTAAATGGCGTGGTATTCATACGCTGCATAAGCGGGAGCGCCCCCTCTCATGGTTGTTGCCGAATACCACAATATATGCACAGTTTTCTACGTTTATTTGCGAATTAGAGCAGCTGACGAAAGGATAGCCGGTGGATATGCGAGAGATTATGCCGTCCCGCTAAGCCGAAGAAGCGCCGCGTAGCAGCGCTACGCGAAACGGATGAGATAAAACGGGCCGGCGTAGGATCCACATAGATGCCGGGTAGATTTGAGTAAGTTGCTCTTAACGCCTTATTTGACGGCGCATCCAGACATTGAGCACAAGGCCGACGCACATCATATTCGCGAGCAGATTAGAGCCCCCGTAGCTGACAAACGGCAGCGGAATACCGGTAACGGGCATCAGGCCTATCGTCATGCCGATGTTTTCAAACACGTGCGCCAACAACATGCCCATGCCGCCGATGGCAATACAGGTCCCCAAATGGTCCTTGGCATGGAGTCCTACCCATAGCCAGCGGAAAATCAACAGAAAATAGGCCACGATCAAAATGGTGCCGCCGACAAAACCAAGACCTTCCACAACGCCGGAGAATATAAAATCTGTATGGCGCTCGGGCACATATTTGAGCTGCGCAAGCGTTCCGTCCGCGAAATAGCCTTTTCCGTACATCTGCCCTGAACCAATTGCCTGCTTGCTGCGTATAACGTGCATGGCAGCGCCCGTTCCTGACGTATCGATCGAAGGATCCAGAAAGATATCAATACGCATTTTCTGGTCTTTATCCAGGATATAAAAATACGTGAGGGGTAGCAGCGCAGCAGCGCCAACAATTGCGCTTACAATAAATTTCCAGTTTAACTTGGAAATAAAGAGAATGCATACATAGATTGCCAACAGAACAACGGCCGTGCCCATATCTGGTTGGATAACGACCAGCGCGAATGGAATGGCAAAATACAACGTGAGAATGCCAAGATCCTTGAATGTCTTGACGCCGCCTTCCCGCTCCACGATTTCCGAAGCAAGGTTGGAAAGCGTAAGTATAAGAGTCACTTTACAGAGTTCGGAAGGCTGAAATGCACGCGTTCCGAGATTAAACCAACCCATAACGCCGCGCGAATCTTCCGAAATGATAAGGAGCAGCACAAGCAGCAACACATTGCCGATGTAGATGTATTTGATAGCATGGCGGAACAGCGAATAATCGATAGCGAGCATAATGAACAACCCGGCCAAGCCCACCAGAAAATTCACAATCTGCTTTTGGACATACTCCAAATTCAGATTTTTCATGATATCGGAAACGCCGCTTTCCGCGCCTGTAAAAGGCTCCGCCATCACATTTGCAATGGTGATAAGCCCAAATATCACCAGCCCCAATACAAGGAGCAGGGTGATCCAATCCACGCTTTGCGATTTTTGTCTTGTTTTTCGCTCGCTCTGCACTTAAAACTTACCCTTTCGTCTAAACGGACGGGGATGGAGACGGGGTTGCAGGGGCAGGCGTATTCAGCCCGAACCACTCCTGCACCTGATCGTAAAGAAGACGATATTTATCCAAAGACGCCATTCGCACGATTGGCATATTCAGCTTGACCGAAGCCGGGACGCTTTGCCCGGACAGCAGACGGTCAATGAGCATAACGGACTGCGCGCTGGCCTCATAATACGGTTCGAGCACAAACGCGTAAATATCATTTTCCTGCATCAACGCAATATTTTCATCGCTGATGCCATACCCTGCAATGGAAATCGTGATGGATTTAATAAGCCCCGCGGGGACTGGCGTAGCGGAAGGCCCTAAGCCTGAAGCGGAGGCGACGTTTGGAGTAGGTGTCGCCTGCGGCGAAGGCGTGGGGGATTTTTTGCCATCCGTTTCCTTTCCCGCGTTTTCCGGCGCACCATCCCGCTTGAAGGTGCTGGCTGCCTGCTCTGTGGCGCGCCTGGCGATGGAAGCGCCGTCGACATCCGTACAGAACAGCCCTTTGATATCCCTGTTCCAGAGGATGTGGGTTGCCAATTCATCAATAGCTGCCTGCTCGTCCTGCGCGGTTCGGGCAAAGGAGGCGACGTTATACTGGGGATAATACGTGGCGATGGCCTGCTTGAAACCATCAGATGCATTAGAGGGGTTTTTACCGTACACCAGGATTTTTCCGGCTTTACAATCGCGTTCCACCATGCGCTCGGCAACGCTAAGCGCGACCTCTTCGGTATATCCCAGTACATCCGCGACGACGTTAGAGGATACGCCCTCCCCCTGCGCGCTGTGGTAAGGCACCACGGCATACAAATTAAGTTCAGCCGCCTTTTTGAGCGCATCTGCGTTGGCATTATTCGGGTTCCATATCAAAAGCCCCTTGCAGCCGTCAGCCGCCGCCTGTTCCACAGCCTGAACGGATTCCCGCCCCATATCGGAAATGTAGAGCTTGGCGGGGTACCCAAGGTTTTCCGCCGTACGTAAAAAACCGTGCTTGGCAGAATAAACTGAAAGCTCACCGGAATCCGGTACGATAAAGCCGATGAGCGTATTGGAGACATTCAATAGTTGAGCGGCTGCTTCCCCTGCCTCGCTTTGGGTCGGCGCGGGCGTTTCCTCAACGGCGGCGGGTGCTGTGCAGCCCAACAAAAACACAACGCAGAACAAAGAAGCCGCCATACGGGATAAGCTACGGCAAAATGCACCCATTGCGTTTCCTCCTGATTGACGGGCAATTCTTTCGCCCGCTTATCGAAATACCATGCCTTATTTTACATCAAAGCGCACGCGATGTCATCCGCGGCCCTGTGAAATTCACAGCTTGGCCAAAAAAAGGCCGCCGATTGGGAGTATTTCCAAACGGCGGCACAAGATTGTAATTCTATGATCAGATGATATAGCGCTTTTTCGGCTCGGGGATAGACGCAAGCTCCGCGCGTTTTTCATCGAAGCCGGGCCTTCCCAGCAGCGCGTACGTCGCGTTTTTACCTTCTTCCACGCCGGGTTGGTCGAATGCGTTGATATTGAGCAGTTCGCCCGCAAACGCGGTCTGCACCTCGAACAGGTATAAGAGCTGCCCTACGGTAAACGCGTTCGCCTCGGGCAGCACGATGCTGTGGCTCATGTGCCCGCTTTTCAGTATCGCGTATTCCGTGGCGCTTTGCTCGGCCAATATTAGCTCGTTCAAAGAATGCCCGCACAGGAACGAAACGTCGGGTATTTCTTCATACCCGCAGGGAATGCCGTACTCCATGCGGTAACGGTCCACGCCCAGGAACGTGACCACCTTATCGAACGGACCTTCCGTATAAAGCTGCACCTGGCTGTGCTGGTCCGTAACGCCCAACGCTTTCACGGGGGTCTGGCCCTCGCGCACCTCGCGGCCATCTCGGTCAAACTGCTTGCCCAGCGATTCCGCCCAAAGCTGCGCATACCAGTCCGCAATGAGCTTTAATGAATCGGCGTACGGCATGATGACGGAAATGTTCATGCCCCGCCGCATGGCAATAAACTGCAGGGTCGCAAGCATATAGGCGGGGTTTTTCCAGATATCCTTCTCCTTGGTGAGGGCATCCATATACTTGGCGCCCGCAAGCAGCTCTTTGATATCGATGTTGCAGACGGCGGCGGCGAGTAAGCCTACCGGGCAAAGCTCGCTGAAACGGCCGCCCACGCCGTCGGGCACATAGTAGGTCTTGAGCCCAAGCTGTTTGGCGATCTTGATGAGGTTGCCCTTATTCTCGTCCGTCGTGGCGATGATATGCTTTTTGAGCGCGTCCTTGCCAAGGCGCTTTTCAATGAGATCGGACACGATCAGAAGCTGGGACATCGTTTCGCTCGTACCGCCGGATTTTGTGACGACGTTGAATACGGTCTTGTCTAAATCGATCACGTCGAGCAGCGCCTGCATGCGCTCGGGGTCCACGTTGTCCTCTACAAAAAGGCGCGGGCCGCCGCGCTTTTCACGCGGGAGATCGTTGTATTTCAGATGGTTGAGCGCCTGCTGCACCGCAAGGGGGCCTAACGCGCTCCCGCCGATACCCAGCACCACAAAATCCTCGCACCAGGTGTTGAGTTCCGCCGCGGTATCCAAAATATCAGCAACGATTTCATCCTGATTGTAGGGGAGCTCCCGCCACTTCATGGAGCCGCGGTTTTGTTCCATGGCTTGTGCGGCCTGCTTAAGCGTTTCACTTAGCGCATCGATTTCTGAGGATGAAATGCCCTTCTCCCCCAGCATTTCCTCCATCATATTGTTAAAGTCGACCCGAATGCGCATTTGCTCCTGCCAATGGTTGTTTAAATAACGGCTCATTTGTTATCATCCTTTCGCAATATAAAAATTCGAACGCCCAGTTTACGGGAGCGTAAAGCACGTTTTCACATAGTCGTAGCAGGACTTCAGCTCCGCTTCGTCGGAATACATATCGCTGTATACCTCCAGGAACGCAGGGCCGGTATACCTCTTTGTATTTAGCGCCTGCTTGAGCGCAAATAAATCGCATTCCCCTTTGCCCGGTAATACAGGCACGACCCGCTCCTGATTTCTCACATAATCACAGATATGAAGGTTGACCATACGCTCGCCAATGGCCTCGATGTAGTCTATAGGTTCATACCCGCTTCGCGCGGCCTGTTTGATATCCAGCGTAAACCGCAAATCATCGGCCTTTGTAGCCTCCAGCAGCCTTGGCCCGAAGGAGGGGGTATGGAACAGGCACCAACTTACATTTTCCCACGCAAGCGTCAATGAATACGTCGCCGCCATTTCACAAAGCTCTTGCACAATAGGGCCTATGCGTGAAATGTCCATGTTTCTGACCGCGCCGTTTAGTCCGGACGGGCCGTGCATGACATAACACGTAGCATTCAGTGTTTTTCCCGCCTGAAGCACCTGCTCGAAAATCTTTTTTGCATCCTCGCGCTGCCGGTGGTAAATGGAAAACAGCTGAGGCTCAAACTGCGTGCCCATGGGATGGATGCTATATACGTTTAGACCGCTTTCGTCAATACGAACTTTAAGCGCCTTGACAAATTCGTCCTCGTATTCCGAAAAGGTATTTAAAAATATCTCACACAAGGATGCTCCCATTCCCGCCATCCGGGCCGGGGAATCCTCAAGTTCATATCGGTTAAACAGGCTCGCCGTGGAGATGCCTACCAACAAATGGATCGCCTCCCGTAATCGTTTACCAGTATAACACTCCAATAGCCGGTATGGAAAGAACTTGTTTTTGTCATTGGCCTGATGTGCTATACTGGGCGCATGGAGAAAAAAGCAGGCAACGCTCGTCTAATCATAGCAAAAAAATGGAAACGGGAACTGCGGAGGCTCTTTTGGCTGCTGCTCTTTCCGCTGGCGGTGGTACTGCCCCGCCTTGTGAGCAGATATCCTCTGGTGGCGGAACGCATATTCGGCCAAGGGCTTTATCCCGCAGTCAATGCCATATTACGCAATATATTCGGCATTGTGCCATTTTCCGTTGCGGAATGGCTGCTGTATGCGCTTGTAGTCGGCATACCCGTTCTTGTGCTTACCATGCTGATACGCACGGTATTAAAGCGAACCAGCTGGCTATGCTTTACCCGTTTTCTGATTACGCTGCTCATCATTGGATGCATTGCTTTCAATGGGTTCTATTTTCTATGGGGGTTCAATTATTTCCGCCCGGGATTGAGCGATCGGCTGGGGCTTGACGTTCATGAGCGGCCCATAGAAGAATTGACGGGGCTCTGCTATGCACTCAGCAGTGAAGCCATCGCACTTCGCGAAAAAGTCCCGGAAGATAAGAGCGGCGTATTTCAGCTGCCCAATGGTATACAAGGATGCTTTGATGAGATTCCGGAGGCATACCGTTCGCTTCACCGTATTCTGCCGCAGATCGGGGCGAACGCGACGCGGCCTAAAACTGTGACGTTCTCAACAGGCTTAAGCTGGGCGGGGATTTCCGGAATTTATGTCCCGTTTACGGCAGAGCCCAATGTGAACATCGACCAGCCAGTGCTGCTCATTCCTTCCGCAGCCGCGCACGAAAGCGCGCACGGTTTGGGAATTGCCCGGGAAGACGAGGCAAATTTCGCCGCATATCTTGCATGTACGGCATCAGACGACATTTCCACACAATACTCCGGCGTGATGCTTGCGCTCATACACAGCGGCAACCAGCTCTATAAAGTGGACCGCGACGCGTACTTAAAGCTGTATGGGACATACAGCGAGGGGATACAGCGTGACATTGCCGATTATGACGACTATTGGACGGCATTTGAAGGGCCGATAGAAGAGACGATGACCAAGGTAAACGACGGGTATCTCAAATACAACCAGCAGGAAAGCGGCGTACAGAGCTACGGCGAAATGGTGGATCTGCTGCTCGCATACTTTGAGAAACGGAATGGCTAATCTTACTCCAGTTCCTTTTCCTGCAGCTTTAGTCTATCGTATGTAAGCTCAAGCCGTGAAAATAGCGCTTGGGGAAGCGGCATGGCTTCCGTTTCCAACCCGAACGGGGTTTCTCTGTTTCTACAGCCAAAGTATGCGCCACCCAAGGCGACGGCACTATAGTGCCACTCCCTGCGCAATGTCAGCAGTATGGACAGCGCGCCCGAAGACAGAGCTGGGGCAATATACGGCTTAAAGCCGAGCGCACGCATCTCAAGATTGGCTTCTACCGCCTTCTTTGTCAGTTCAGTCGACAACGTTTCGTCATAGTCTACAATGCTGTTGGCAATCACAAGCCCCTGCCCATGCGGACCGTACGCGCGGCCTTCCTGCAAAAAGGAAGAAAAGCGCGTTTCTTTTTTTGCGTAATACGCCGCGCGCGCATTCATTACGCCAAGACCGTAGCCGCGAATTTGTTCGGCCAACAGGCCGAGATGATCTGTCTCCCCCTCTTCGTTGCGGTTACTCTCAAGGTAAGCATACCTACACAGAAGATCCACAGGGTCGGATACAACGGCGAACAGCCCAGGATATTGGGAGTCCCGCGCCATGCGCGCGTACTCCTTTA
>JAEZIE010000047.1 GCA_023416175.1 Bacillota bacterium | reverse complement strand
CTGCATGCGTTCGAAACACCGCGTGTGTTCGATGGTTGCATGCCGGTGGAGGTCATGGCCAAGCGTGGCGAAAAGACGCTCTCCTTCGGCCCGCTAAAGCCGGTCGGACTTGTCGATCCCCGCGGTGGAGGGAAAAAGCCCTACGCCGTGGTACAGCTTCGGCAAGACGACGCTGCGGGCACGCTCTATAACATGGTAGGCTTCCAGACTAATCTCACATTTTCCGAGCAGCGGCGCGTGTTTCGTATGATTCCGGGATTGGAGAACGCGGAGTTTGCGCGCTACGGCGTGATGCACCGCAACACGTTTTTGCGCTCTCCGGGGCTGCTCGGGTGGGATTATCAGGTGAAAACCCGCCCCGGCCTGTATTTTGCGGGCCAGATCACGGGGGTGGAAGGGTATGTCGAGTCCGCCTCCAGCGGGTTTGTCGCAGCAGTCAATCTTGCGCGAAGGCTCATGAAACAAGATCCGCTCGATTTTACAAGGAGCACGGCCATCGGCGCGCTTTCCCATTATGTGAGCGAATACCAGGGTGGGGATTTCCAGCCCATGAACGTAACCTATGGGATTATGGAGTCAATCCCTGATGCGCCGCGCAACAAAGCCGAGCGTTATGAAAAAATGGCGGAGCGGGCGCTTGCAATCGTGGATGATTTGAAAAAGAAATGTTAAGCTTTTAGGCTATTTTCCTTAGCGCATTTCAAATATGATATGATAAAATCCAATCACGAACGTATTGATAGGATAGCACTGGTATCATTTGCCGTATGTATCATCAAAGCATATTGTGTGAAGAATTGAAATTGCTGCGTCGTGTAACAGGCCGAAAGGATGTATAACATGGAACTCGAAGGAACAACGATACTTGCCGTCCGGCGGGATGGCGTTTGTGCGATAGCCGGGGACGGACAGGTCACTTTGGAAAAATCCGTCGTTATGAAAAGTACTGCGAAAAAGGTAAGAAGGCTCTACCACGGCAAGGTGGTGGTGGGCTTTGCAGGCTCGGTTGCGGACGCGTTTTCGCTCTGCGAGCGGTTTGAAGCAAAGCTGGAGCAATACGGCGGCGGGCTTACGCGGGCTGCTGTCTCTTTGGCGCAGGAATGGCGCAGCGATAAGGCATTAAGGCAATTGCAGGCGCTTTTGCTCGTAGCGGATAAGGATGAGCTGCTTGTTATCTCGGGTACCGGCGAGGTAATCGATCCAGACGACGGCATTGCCGCCATAGGATCGGGCGGTATGTACGCGCTCGCTGCGGCCAAGGCGCTCAAGGAAAACACAGAGCTTTCCGCGCGGGAGATTGCGGAGCGCGCGCTCAAAATCGCGGGCGATATCTGCGTTTACACCAACGGCAACATTACGGTGGAGGAGGTTTAACGCAATGCATACGCCCAAACAGATCGTAGACGCACTAGACAAATACATCGTAGGCCAAAACAAGGCAAAACGCGCAGTTGCCATCGCGTTGCGCAACCGCTACCGCAGGAGCCTGTTATCCCCCGAACTTCGGGAGGAGATTACGCCCAAGAACATCATCATGATGGGCCCCACAGGCGTGGGTAAGACAGAAATCGCAAGACGATTAGCAAAGCTTGTGGAAGCGCCTTTTGTCAAGGTGGAGGCCACCAAGTTTACTGAGGTCGGCTATGTGGGCCGGGATGTTGACTCGATGGTGCGCGATCTTGTGGAGGCTTCCATTCGCCTATGTAAGGCAAAGAGTATGGAGGCAGTCCGTATGATGGCGGAAACCGCGACGGAACAGCGTCTTGTTGACCTGTTGGTGCCGCTGCGCAAAAGCGAAGCACACCCCCCGCAGAACCCGCTGCAATTGCTGTTGGGCGCGGGCCAGCCGCAGGAACCGCAGATGTCGGAAGAGGAAAAGCGTACGCATTTTACTCGCCGGGAAACGGTGCTTGCGCAGCTACGCGCGGGGCGGCTGGAAGAAGAGATCGTGGAAATTGAGGTGGAGGAGCGTAACGCAGGCAGCGACGCCATGATTGCCATGGGGATCGACCTGAACCTCAACGATATGATCGGCGGCATATTGCCCAGCAAAAAAAAGCGCCGCAAGGTGCCCGTCAAGGAAGCGCGGCGTATATTGGTGCAGGAAGAATCCGATAAGCTCATCGATATGGACGAAGTCATACGTGAGGCCGTGGAAAAGGCAGAGCAGGACGGCATTATATTCATTGATGAAATCGATAAAATCGCTGGCGCACGCGCCGCGTCCTCGGGAGGACCTGACGTTTCGCGTGAAGGCGTGCAGCGCGATATCCTTCCCATTGTGGAAGGCTCCACCGTCAATACCAAGTATGGCCCGGTGAAGACCGATTACATGCTCTTTATCGCCGCGGGCGCGTTCCATGTGGCCAAGGTTTCGGATCTTATTCCGGAGCTGCAGGGGCGTTTCCCCATACGTGTGGAGCTGGACGCACTCACGCAGGAGGATTACAGGCGCATCCTCACCCAGCCGGAAAACGCTATTACAAAGCAGTATTCGGCGCTTCTTTCGGCCGATCACATGATGCTCAATTTCACGGAAGATGCGATCGATACCGTGGCGAAATATGCCTTCCTCGCCAACGAAAACACGGAAAACATCGGGGCGCGGCGGCTGCACACCATCATGGAACTGCTGTTGGAGGATATCTCCTTCCAGGCGGGCGGCGATTATCCCGACCTTGAGCTGACCATAGACGGCACGTATGTCAAAGAACGCATGGCGGATAGCTATGTGGACGAGGATCTTCGGAAATATATATTATAAGTATACTGATAAACATCCCTTGGGGGTTGTGGGGGATTGTGATCCCCCACATTAGATCAAATCTGACGATTGGTTGTGCAGCTTTAGCTGCACATCATTCCTTGCTGAATACCCGAATGTGTCATTCGGGTCCATGCGCGTCAGATTTGTGGAGAAAAGCCCGTACGACGCACTTTTAACCTACAGAAAACCCGCTGATAAAGTTCGCAGGACAGTGTCAGCGGTCTGTTACAAAGGAGGAACCATGAGGACACGATGGATTCTGGCGGTGCTCGTTTGCCTGCAATTGTTTTTATTTGGTTGCGCGGCAGACGTGGAAAGCGTCGCTTCAATCCAAGAGAATATGGAAAATGCGGGGGATGTGCTGGAGATACCGTCAGCTACCGTATCTTCAATGCCTAAGCTGCTTGCCGCACATCCCACCCCCACAAAGGGAACAACCCCAACCGTGGTTCCATCTCCTGCCGCAAGCGTTAGTCCCACGCCTTCCGCTACGCAAAAACCCACCCCGGAACCCACACCCGAATACGACCTTAAAAACATTGAGGATACCAAAGGCTATATCAAGGGGCATGACATAAACGTTCGCAAAGGCCCAGGCACCGAATATGATAAAAAGGGAGAGGTCGATTACCATACCATCGTCACCATCAAAGCGAAGACCGACGAGTGGTATCAGATTAAAACAGACGAGATCGAAGGCTTTATTCTTAAGGAATTCGTAGGCGTGGGCGCAATCCCAACGCCGACTCCGACTCCTAAGCCTAAGGCGAAATCCACCCCCAAGCCGACTCCGAAACCGGAGGAAGAGGAGCCGGAAGCTGCGCCTGAACCGGAAATTGAAAAAGGCGGGGAAGGCGATTACTCGGAAGACGAAATCTATCTTGCCGCCAAGCTCATCTATGCGGAAGGGAAAAGCCAGTCCGAAGAAAGCTTTTTTGCGATGGCAAGCGTACTCTACAACCGTTGCAACTCAAAGAGGTTCGGCGGCTCCGTGGAGCGCGAGGTTTACCGGAGCGGACAGTTTTCCGTTGTAAAAGACAGCAGCTTTGGCGATTTGAAACCCAGCAGCGCGGCACTTAGGGCGGCAGAGGCCGTATTCAACGGCGGCGACCGTACCATCCCTGCAGGCGTCATGTATTTCAGGTCCGCTTCTCTTGGGCAGCACTGGTCCTCCTCGCGCGAGTTTTATAAAAGGATCGGTGGAAACAATTATTACTATTAAGACCACAGGAATTCCAGGGGACTTTGTCAGCGGGCTTTGATGTGGAATTGACCGCAGGATAACGTCGAAAATGCTTAAGACCTCTTGCATTTATTAGGACGCTTTGCTATAATGCACAAGGTATGACACACCCTCGCCGATTTGCGGGCTCCTTCCCTTAACGGGTTGCCTGCAGAGAAGACGCGTGGGGAGGAGATTAAAGGAGGATTATTTTATGTCTGTCATTTCCATGAAACAACTGTTGGAGGCCGGCGTACACTTTGGCCACCAAACCCGCCGTTGGAACCCCAAGATGAAGGAATATATCTTCACCGAGCGCAACGGCATCTACATTATCGATCTTCAGAAAACCGTCAAGAAAATTGAAGAAGCCTACTATTTCGTGCGCGATCTTGCCATGGATGGCAAAAGCGTTCTGTTCGTGGGCACCAAAAAGCAGGCGCAGGAATCCATCGAACAGGAAGCCGCCCGCTGCGGCATGTATTTTGTCAACCAGCGTTGGCTGGGCGGCATGCTGACCAACTTCAAGACCATCCAGGGCCGTATTGCGAAGCTCCGCAAGATCGAGCAGATGGAAGCCAACGGTCAGTTCGAACTGCTGCCCAAGAAGGAAGTCATCAAGCTTCTTGCCGAAAAGGAAAAGCTTGAAAAGAACCTCGGCGGCATCAAAGAAATGAAGAAACTCCCCGGCGCCCTGTTCGTGGTTGATCCGCGCAAGGAACACATCGCCGTGATGGAAGCGCGCACGCTGGGTATCCCCATCGTCGCCATCGTGGATACCAACTGCGACCCGGACGAAGCGGATTATGTCATCCCCGGTAACGACGATGCCATCCGCGCCGTCAAGCTTATCGCCTCCAAGATCGCGGATGCGGTCCTCGAAGGCCACCAGGGTGAGCAGATGGAAGACGAAAAGGTCGCCGAAGCAGAATAAGCCTGTTGATGGGGAGGCCGGAACAGGCTTCCCCATTTTTTGACCAATACCACATGAATAACGACATGGGAGGAAACGATAAATGTTTACCGCAAAAGACGTAATGGCCCTGCGTGAGATGACCGGCGCCGGCATGATGGACTGCAAGAAGGCGCTTACCGAGTGCAACGGCGACATGGAAAAAGCCAAAGACTATCTGCGTGAAAAAGGTCTGGCGGCTGCTGCCAAGAAGGCCGGGCGCATCGCAGCGGAAGGTATCGTGGACAGCTACATCCACTTGGGCGGCAAAATCGGCGTACTCGTAGAAGTCAACTGCGAGACGGACTTCGTTGCAAAGACCGATGCGTTCAAACTTTTTGTGCACAATGTTGCCATGCAGATCGCGGCGGCAAAGCCCACCTACATCAGCAAGGACGAAGTGCCCCAGGATGAGATCGAAAAGGAAAAGGAAATCCTGCGCGCCCAGGCTAAGAACGAGCCCAAGCCCAAGCCGGACGCCATTATCGAAAAGATGGTCGAGGGCCGTATCGAAAAGTATTACAAAGAGGTCTGCCTGCTTGAGCAGCCCTATGTCAAGGATCAGGATATGACCGTTGGCCAGATGCTCAGCGAGGCAACCGCAAAAATCGGCGAAAAGATCAGCGTACGCCGCTTTGCCCGCTATGAGATGGGCGAAGGCCTCAAGAAGCGTGAGGACAACTTCGCCGAAGAAGTCATGGGCATGGGCCAGGCCAATAAATAATCATAAAAAAAAGGAACGCTTTTTAGTGTTCCTTTTTTCTTTGCTTCTATATTTTGATAGAATTTAAGCCTCGGATAAAACAAGGATGGAAATGAGGGCGTAAACATGTATCAGCGCGTTGTTTTAAAACTAAGCGGGGAAGCGTTCAGCTCCGGCTCCGAGCCCTTTTGCTTTGATATCATGGAGCAGACAGCACGGCAGTTGGCCGAGGCCGCTTCCTTAAATGTGCAGCTTGGTGTGGTGTTAGGCGGCGGCAATGTCTGGCGCGGGCGCAGTTCTGGGGAAATGGACCGCAACCGGGCGGACCATATGGGCATGCTCGCAACGGCCATCAATGCCATCGCCATGCAGGATCTGCTTCTCAAGCTGAATGTTCCCTGTACGGTGCTGTCGGCTGTTGAGATGCCCCGTTTCTGTGAAACCTATACGGCGCGCCTTGCGCAGGAGTTATTACAAAAAGGACATGTGCTGCTGTTTGCCTGCGGCACGGGGCACCCATACTTCAGCACCGATACCGCGGCGGCGCTGCGCGCGGCGGAAATCAATGCCGAGGCTCTGCTTTTAGCCAAGAATATTGACGGCATCTACTCCGCCGATCCGAAAAAGGATTCTTCCGCCCTCCGCTACACAAGGCTTACCTACCGGCAGGTGATCGAAGAAAATTTGCAGGCGACGGATATGACCGCGATTACCCTCTGTAAGGAACAGAACATCCCCATTCTTGCCTTTGGCATGAAGGAGGAAAACAGCATTGTCCGCGCTGTGAGCGGAGAGGACATTGGTACGCTGATCAGCCGCTAACATGCCTGTTTAGGCTTCTACCCAAGTATAATGGGGCAAACAATTAAAACAGGCTTGTTTCGCCGGGGAATTTCCAGTAAAATAGGAGCGTGCCGGGTGTGTTTGCCCGGGCGCTTACGGATGCAAAGGAGGAATACTTATGGCCAACGAAGTAATTGATTACGCAAAGGAGCGTATGGGGAAGACCATTACCGTCCTCAAGCATGAGCTTGCAAGTTTGCGCGCCGGGCGTGCAAATGCACAGGTATTGGACCGTGTGCTGGTAGATTATTACGGTACGCCTACCCCGATCAACCAGTTGGGTAACATTGCTTCGCCTGAACCCAGGCTTTTGACCATTTCCGTTTGGGATACCAAGGCGATCGGCGCGGTTGAAAAGGCCATTCAGAAATCCGATATCGGCATCAACCCGTCGAACGACGGCAAACTCATCCGCCTTGTGTTCCCGGAACTTACCGAAGAGCGCCGCAAGGAGCTCGTGAAGGTCGTGCGTAAAAAGGGCGAGGATGCGAAGGTAGCCATTCGCTCGATCCGCCGCGACGCCAACGAGAACATCAAGAAGCTCAGGAAAGAAAGCGAAATCACTGAGGACGATCAGAAGAATCTCGAGGAAAAGACGCAGAAGATGACGGATGATATTATAAAGGATATCGAACGCATCATCGCGGATAAAGAGAAGGAGATTCTTGAGGTTTGAGCAGTGTCCTTGGGCTGGAACTCTTAGCCGCCGTCGCCCTGCTTGAACAGGAGGGGTATACGGTTGTCACCACGGAGGTCTCCAGCAAAAAGGGCGTTGCGGGGAACGAACGCCGCGTCATACGGGAACGTTCGCTTCCTGACGAGCCGGGGCAGCCCAAGCGCATATGCCTGACATACGCCGTTTTTTCGACCGATGTCAGCCAATCATAGTTTTAGACATATGCAAAGCGCCAACACCGCTTTGCATTTGTTTCGATGGAAGGTATTGTAGGAGCGTAATTCGATACGCCTAGGATGCTTGTTGTTTCATATGGAAGGAGTCGCAATGGCAGATACCGTCCAGGAATTGGGGCTTACACACAACCTGCCCGCGCACGTTGCCATCATCATGGATGGAAACGGCAGGTGGGCGCAGCAGCGCGGACTGCCGCGCGCGGCAGGGCACCGGGCGGGTATGGACCGGCTGAGAGGCATTATCACCCAATCCTCAGACTTGGGGATTACGGCCCTTTCGCTCTACGCGTTCTCAACGGAAAACTGGAAGCGCCCTGCCGATGAGATCGGTGCGCTTTGTTCCCTTTTGGTGGAATATTTTAAAAAAGAGATCAATGCGCTGCACAAAAACCGCGTCTGTATCCGCGCTTTGGGCGAGCTCGCGCCTTTTCCGGAAACGGTTCGAAACGCGGTGATAAACGCCATGGAGAAAACGCGGGATAATACCGGCCTCAAGCTCAACATTGCGCTCAATTACGGCGCACAGGATGAACTGTTGCGCGCCTGTAAAAACCTTGCAACAGC
>JAEZIE010000272.1 GCA_023416175.1 Bacillota bacterium | reverse complement strand
GAAGGCAGCCGGTCAGATTGGCTGGATTCCCGCGGCGGGCGGCTTTATTCTGGGCATTGCGTTCTTATACCTGCTGGACCGCTTGATTCCCCACCTGCATCCGGGCGCGAACGCTAAGGAGGGACTCTCCTCCTCCATGAAACGGACCTCCCTGCTGGTTCTGGCGGTGACGCTGCATAACATTCCAGAGGGCATGGCCGTCGGCCTTTCCTTTGCGCTTGCGGCCCAGCACGGCGGAGATGTCGGGATGTTCGCATCCGCAATGGCACTTGCCATAGGCATAGGCATTCAGAATTTCCCGGAGGGCGCGGCGATTTCGCTGCCGCTGCGGCAGGAAGGTATGCGCGTTGGAAAAGCCTTTTTGTTTGGCAGCATGTCCGGTATCGTAGAGCCGATATTTGGCCTACTCACGGTGCTCCTTTCCGGATTCATTGCCCCTTATATGCCCTGGATGCTTTCCTTTGCGGCGGGCGCCATGATGTATGTGGTGGTGGAGGAACTCATTCCCGAAGCGCATCTTGGGGAGCATTCCAATGTAGGTACCATGGGCGTGATGTTGGGATTTTTGATTATGATGATTTTGGACGTCGCGCTGGGATAACTGTCAAAAAAGTGCCTTGCGGCACTTTTTCGAGGATTCTGGAACAACCGCGCATGTCGCTGGCGGCGGTTGGAAGCCTCTTAGCTCCCGAATCGAACTGAAAGCCCGTCATATGGCGGGCTTTTTTCGTTCAAACGGTTTTGTGGTTTTTCGCCTTTGTGAAGTACTTATACCCCAGGATGCAGATCGGTAGGAAGTACAAGCACCAGAATTCAAGTAGGAGAACGCCAATCGCACCGCTGGTGCCGGGTGTGAATAACGGAAACATCGGCATAATCAGGCCGGAGAAAAAGAATATGCCGTGTATCCAAAGCAGCATCCGCAGTATAGCGTCCCCTTTTGTTTTAGGCTCTACCGTAAAAGCGACAAGGAAAGTTGAAAGCCCCATAAACCCATAGCCGAGCAGGTCATAATTGAAAAACAGGCTGCCGGTACGGCCGAAGCTGATGATGGAAAGCGCCTCTTCGCTTAAAGCGCCGTTCATGCGCACCGTGGTGCATTCGGCAAAATATACCAGAAAAATGATGACGGCATAGACCACGGAAAAGGCAATAGCCGTAAGACCTGCCGCCTTTTTTTCCGGATCTTTATTTACCGCCACCATGGAAGATACAAAGGGGAGGAAGCCGATTGCAATAAACATGCTCGACAAGCAACTTGTAAACAGGGTCCCCCAAAGCATGGAAAGGGCAAAGGCAACAATTGCCGTGCCGGTCACGGCGGCTCCAATTTTACCTACCAGAGAATTCATACACACCTCCTGAATTCTTTCTCATACTAATTCCAAACATTAACGCGTCGTCGCAGCGGCTCTTTTTGCACGAGGCGGTGTCGCTCTCCGCTCAACGTAGCGCTGCTACGCCTCGCTCCGGAGATCAGTGTTCACCGTAAAATACCATCTCGTTTTCGGCGTCCACAAATCCAATCTTCTCATAGACCGCCCTGCCCATATCCGTGGCGTTCAAAACGACCTTTGTGCAGCCGCGCGTCTTCGCTTCCTCCATGATCTTTTCCATGAGTTTGGAAGCAATTCCCTGCCTGCGGTATTGGGGCAGCGTATGGACATTGCTGACATAGCCGATTTTGCCGTTGATACAGCTGCAGGAAGGCGGTACGTCATACAACGTGAGCCCGCCTGTCGCGGCGATATCCCCGCCGTATAGCGCCATCCATACAACAAAGGTATCGTCTGCCATTGCCCGCTCAAAGTAGCGCCGGTTTTCCTGCAGCAGGCGCTTTTCCATCGGGTCCAGTTTCGCGCCGTTGACCTCCCGCAAAAATGCCACCCGGAGTTCGGTGAGGGCGTCGATATCCTTTTGTTCCGCTTTTCGGTATGTTATCATATTGGCTCCTCAGAAGACGGTAAGGCCTACTTCATGCGCTTCATCAACGGATGATCCGCTTTGAGCTCAAGCAGATCCCACAGGTTCCCGTATAAATCTTCAAATACGGCGACCATTCCGTAATCCTGCTCTTTCGGCGGGCGCACAAAGTGGATTCCTTTTGCAACCATATCCTCGTAATCGCGCCAAAAGTCATCGGAATTCAAAAACAGAAAGACCCGTCCGCCTGCCTGATTGCCGATAAAGGGCACCTGCTCGGGCTTGGAGGCTCTTGCAAGCAAAATCGTGGTCCCGACGGAACCTGGCGGGGAAACGACGACCCACCGCTTATCCTGTTCCGGCTGATAGGTATCCTCAACCAATGTAAAATGCAGCTTTTTTGTATAGAACTCAATTGCTTCGTCGTAATCCCGCACCACCAGGGCGATATGCACGATGGATTGTACCATATATTCGCTCCTACTTAGATTATAATACCTTAACAGCATTATAATGGCATGAAAAGGAAATTGCACGCAAGACAAATAACTTTTAATATGAGAGCATTCGCGATGAATCTGCCATGAGAACGGCAAATAACCGCGCTGCTTATACGGCATAATAAGGGTAGAATACAAGGAATATGGAGAACTTCTATGCGGAAATTACCGGAGAAAAAGTTGAAGTGCGTTGTGGCCATGTATCTGGCTGCCATTTGCTTGGGAGGCGTCCTGTTTGTTGCGTGCGCGCCAACCCCTTTTCCAGGGGGTGTTACCCCTATTCCCTCGGGTATGCTGCAAACGCCGGCAGTCAGCCCAATATTGCCCGTAACGCCTTCTGTTAGCCCTGCCGTTACCGCTTCGCCTCTGCCATCTACAACGGCGGTATGGGCGCCTACCGTTACGCCGTCCCCATCGTCAAAGCCTACAGCAACGCCCAAAGCAACACCGAAAGCAACGCCGACGCACAAGCCTTCCCCCACAGCAACGCCGCGGCCTGTCCAGCTCGATGAAAAAGGCGTTCTTTCCATACTGAAAATCAACAAGTCCCGGCTGGTGGACATACAGTATACGGATCTGGACGGCGATGGGGTGAAGGATGCCGTCGTTCTGTATCGTGACGAACCGGTAACAGATGGATACGCGTTCAACCTCACGGTCTCCGCCGTCAACAGCGCTACAAAAAAACATCAGGATATTTCGCTGCCCTTTGATATCGGGCTTTTAGGCGATACCATCAGGCTCACTGTGTTCCCCATCAAAAACGGCACGAAAACGACCGTATATGCGGTGGCGGGCGGGCATTATGGCGGCACGGTGGATCATGTGGGGTATTCCGTGTTGCAATATGCAAAAACCGGCTGGAAGGATATCTTCCAAAAGTACAGGGACAACGGTATGAGCTATGCGCTGACGATGGAGAACGGACCCAAGGCCACTCTGACACTGGAAACGGGGCAGCGCTTTGTCTTACTTCCTACGGACCTTGCAACCTACCGCGCTTCGGGCTGGATTGACAATAACGGCAACCTCACGGCGGATGCGCGTGTATTTGATGAACACATCGGCTTTTCCGGCCTGACATACGGTGTGGAAAACGGCGCGCTTACGCTCTACGGTACGCAAGACATCCGGGGCCTGCACAAGCTGGACGTGCTGGCCAGGCTCAATACCGTCTGGCGGTACGATGGAACCAACTGGTCGGTCACAGCGAATGTGGAGCCCCTTGCAAGCACGCTGCAAAGCGCATAGAGAAAAACAAAGGCGGCCGCAAAGCCGCCTTTTTATGTGATCTATAGGTTCACGAAACCTCATTGCTGCATTGCGATTTACAAAGGTTGAATTCAGAAAAGCGGCTCACTGCGCCGTCGAAGGCGCGGCTTATCCCACTTGATAGTTTGATATGCGGCTCGTACCAGATGTTTTTGACAACTAGCGTTCCGGCTTTCCGGTCAACCGCCGCTTCGATCCTCCCGATAAAATCCTCGCCGTAGAGGATCGGCAGGACATAGTGCCCAAACTTGCGCTTGTTTGCCGGCGTGTAAATTTCCCACTTGTAATCAAAGCCAAAAAGCGCCTCGATTAGCTTTCGGTCCCACATGAAATTATCAAGCGGGGCAATGAATTCGCACCGTTTTTTCCACTTTTCGTCTCCCAGGCATTGCTGTACAAGGCCGAGGTCCTCGGAGAGGATGTAAAGAGCATCCCGGATGCCTTCCGCCGCAAGCTCCACAATTTTTCCCTCGTTCAAAAGCTCGGAAAAGATGGCTGTCCGTTCGGCCGAATTTAAGCCCTCGATATTCAGCCATGCGTCGGATGCACGGTTCCATAAAAGGCCCACTGCCCCAATTCTGCGCAGAACACGCCATTTCCGGTGAGCATGATCATCACGATATGGATCGGGGCTTCTGAGAATTTTCTGCGGGATGCAGTTTTCGATGAGATCGTAATATTTGATGGTTCCGCTTTTGTGATGAATGCCCAGTTCGCCGGTAAAATACAAGTGCTCCAGCGTGGCACGGGAGAGTTTTGTATCGCTCCAGTACCAACTGACCTTATCCGGCAGATCAAGGTCGGCGGAGCAGACCGGGCCGCGCAAGGCAATGATTTGCTTTACAGTATCCCGTACCGCTATAATCTCAGAATGGCTGCGTTCCCATTGCCGGTGCTGTTCCCGGTAGCGCTCAAAATACGGCCAGTCCTCAATGGGAAAAATAGCAAGGTTTTTGTCAAAATAGTCGATAAGCTTACGGTCTTCATACAGAAGCTCGTAAAGCATCTGTTTGGTAAAATACTTTACGCGGGATTGCAACACCAATTCGGAATTCTTCCCGCAGACGTCCACGGGATCGAATTGGATACACCCCACCTGGCGGACAAAATCCAGCACGCCCTGCTTGCCAGCAAATTGATACCCGCCCAATAGTCCGTGTTTTCGAAGCAGGAACCGGCATGCCTGTTTTTTTGTGAGCCTCATCGTTTCCATGTTGTTACCGCTTTCGTTGCAATATTTCGTCATAATCCATCCCGGTCGACTCGGGATAGAACAAACTCCCGGCGGGTAACACCTTGTTTCGTGGTTGTCAGATGCCAAGTATACCACGATCAAACGCCCGGAAATCCGAAATGACCTGTTTGACCTGCGGCGGCTTCTGTAAAAAGAACTCCGGTTTTCGGATGGCTATGATATGCTTGACGCCTGCGCGGATCGCGGCTTCCATGCCGGTATCGGAATCTTCAAATACAAGGCAATCTTCCGGTGAAGCATGGATTGCCGCCGCGGCCTTCAAATACATATCCGGATGCGGCTTGGGCAGGTTCTTGCCATCGTCATACGCCACATTTCGGATATCGAACCAACGGTCCAACCCATAGTGGCTGAAATAGAACTCCACGTTGGAGCGAATGGAGGCGGTTGCAATATTGAGCGGGCATTGGCGCGCCAATTCATCCAGAAGCTCCGCAAGCCCCTCCATTAGGTTCAATTCGTTTTGACGGGTGAGATTGCGGTAAATCTGCTCCTTCCGCTCGGAAAGTGCCGTACTCTCCTGTTCCGGTAATACCTTTCCGGCAAATTCCGTGATGATGGTAAGGTTATTGTTACCTATAATAACGCGAGAAAGCGCTTCCTCCGTCAAACGGAGGTTCCAAGCTTCAAGCGCCAAAGCCGCCCACGCGTTCCTGTTTACCTCGCTGTCCATGACCATGGTCCCATTGAAATCAAAAAGGATACCCGAAAAACCCATGCAAGCACTCCATTGTCCTCTATTACGGTATATATCCGCATCATTTATAGTAACAGAAAACGCCCTCAAAGGAAAACCTTTTGAGGGAGAAGTATTGCGGGATACAAAGGAACCATGAAAGTCTTAGGAACGGCAGATAAAAGCAATACGGGGGCGTGAAGGGGAATAAAATGCATCTGTCCCAAATAGAACAGATGCATAAAGTTATCTGGCTTTACATTTTTCCAGGAACCGGGCAATGGTAGCTTCTTCTTTTTCCCGGTCACTGTTGGTTCTTCCCAGCCGGTCACAGAAGCCAAGCAGCGCGACCTCATCAATGTCAGCGCCGCGCAGCATGCCGGGAATATCCGCAAAAGGCAGGTTGTTCACCACAAACAGGATGTGCATGTGGTACCGGATCAGCGCGCATACCCGACGGATGAAGGCATGATCCTCTGTGAACACCTCTAAGAATTCGCGCCCCAGGTCCGCACCCAGCTTATCGTGATCATAGGAGGTAATTTTCCCCTTTCGTACTTTGGTGGTGGCAGGCTTGCCGATATCGTGCAGCAGCGCCGCCCACATGAATACGGCAGGGTCGCGGCTTTGCTCCCGGACTTGTGCGGCCGCGTCCACCACCAGCAACGTATGGTTCCATACGTTACCCTCCGGGTGGTGTATGGGAGATTGCTCCGTGCTTTTGAGCCGATGCAGCATGACAAAAGGATGCTGCCTGAAAGCCGGGGTCTCGGAAATTTCCTCCAGGTATTTGGATGGCTCGCCATCGTGCAGGAGATGCCTGCCCGTTTCCCAATACAGCGCTTTTAACGGGTCATCGCTGATCGTCTGCATTCGGGTCCCGTACGCCAAATACCGCCCTAGCGCTTTCTGCCTGGGGGTCATGCTTTACATGCTTGGACCGGAATTTGCCGTCCTCCTTCTTTTTATTGCGAGTACTTTTCATTTTATTACCCATTCATATTTCCTCCGTTTTTAAAGAAGTATCCTCCATTTATAGTTTTGCGGTAGTGGCTCAAGAATATGCGTTACAGTGATATTTCCTGTCCATATGCGGCTTCTATAAAGGGGGCGGATTTTTGGAAGAAAGATAAAGACGGCTATTTGATTAGATTGACCATGGCCGCTACGTCCTGCGCGGCCATTTCAACTTTGGACTTTTCAATCAGAATATTTCCTCCCGTCATGATATAGGAAGGCATGATTCTGATGCTGCCATTATAAATTTCGGTGTTTCTGATCTTGTACGTGGAGATGGAAGGAACAACATTTTTCTTTGTTTTGTTTTTTGAAATCATATTATAGGCCTTTTTTGCAACATCGCCCATAAGCATGATAACCTTTACATTTGGAAACAGAGCAAGCTCTTTTTCTAAATATGGGAGACTTTTCTCTAGGTTGGCCTTTTCTATTTGATAGTCTGTCTTGGGCACTTTTACGGCGTTTGTAATGTAAATGCCCATGGATACGATCTGAGCGATGGATGTTACGGGTATCCCGGCTTTTTGAAACAGCGGGATGGTAGTCTTCAAATAGTTCGCCTCTTCGCCGCCATAAAAATCTTGTTTTGGATCTGCGGGAACGACTTCATTAATCATAACCGCCCGAATAGAGCTTTCATCAATGTCCAGATCGTTCAGGCGAATATCCTTTCCTTGCGGAATACCTATTCGC
>JAEZIE010000261.1 GCA_023416175.1 Bacillota bacterium | reverse complement strand
GCAGTTTCTTGCCCTTGAACTCATAGCGCACCATGCCATATGCGGCAAGCCCGGCAAGCACCACCACAACCAGCGTAACGGCGACGGAAATTAAGAGGCTGTTGCGGTAGGCGGTCACCATGTCCGCACGCTCAAACGCGGTGGTATAATTGTCCAGCGTAAAGGAGGGCAGCCACGGCCAGGGGATGGAAAAGCTGTCCGAGCGGATCTCGCCCCGGATGCGGAAGGAATTGATGATGACCCAGAAGAACGGGTATATGGTGGTGAGCGCCCAAACGCTTAAAGGAACATAAGTGAGCGCCCGGGACCATGAAAAGCGGTGCCTTCTCACGATGGACTTCGTATTTGTTTGCAGTTCCATATCAATAGTCCTTTTCCTTGAATGCTTTGTTGGCAAGCTTGGAAATTACCACGCCCAGCACCACAATCACAATGGCGATGGTGGAGCCGTAGTCCACATCCGCACGAAGGAATGTCTGGTTATACATATACGTGCCTGTCAGCCACGATCTGTCCATGGGAATTCCGGAGCCCATCATCACCCAGGGAAGGTCAAACGCCTTGAGCGCGCCGGTAATCGCCAGCACGAGGCAGGTGCAAAGCACGTTGTGGAGTAACGGCAGCGTCACATAGCGCACCCGCTTCCACCCGCTTGCACCGTCCAATTGCGCGGCCTCGTAAATCTCAGGGGAGATGTTGTTGAGCCCTGTAATGAGTATGACGAAATAAAACCCCACGTACTGCCACATCATGGGCGAGAACATGGTGAAAAGATAGTGGGTCTCATCTTTCCAGTCAATAAATTCGGCCATACCGAACATTTTTTGAAGCAGCTGGTTAAGCATGCCGCCGTTGTAGAGGAATATAAGGTTAAATAAAAGGCCAAGCGCAGTCGCGCTGATGACAATGGGGAAAAAGTATACCGTGCGGAAGAACTCATGCCCGCGCCGGATGTTGTCTACAAGAAGCGCTAGAACGAGCGCAAGTCCCACCTGGAATACGATGGTGCATACCATCAAGAGAAGGCTGTTCTTGATGGCGGTGCCCATCTGCGGGTCAGAAAATAGCTTTGCGTAGTTGAGGTACCACGGGTCGTTGATGCCTTCGGCGGCTGTGCCTAAGCCGGAAATGTGGGAAAAGCTGTTGATAATGTTCATCACGAACGGATAGAACAAGTACAGCGTAAGAAATACAAACGCAGGAAGCAAGAAAAAGAATAAGGGCGACTTTTTCTTAAATATGGTGGAGGTATTGTTCATGTCGTCATCCTCTTAGGCCATAGCGCTGATTAATCAGCGCTTACTGGGAAAAGGGCTGCCCGGGTGTACCCGGACAGCCCCGCTTGTTCATACCCTTCTTGTGGGGTGTGGCGTTACTTGGAAAGGGCGCTTGTAATGGCGTCGGCCGGGCTAATCTTGCCTTCCACGATGTTCTTGATGTTGGCAAAGAGATCCGCGCGTCCTTCCGCTTTCAGGCCGTCCTGCGTCGCCCCGGAGATGCCGGTGGCACCCTTGGTCATGGCGAGAGCGTCTTTGACCAGGCTATTTGCGTCGGCGGGCGGGACGGTGCCGTTCTTAAGCGCGGTGATGGCAGTGGCGCCGAACATGCTTACCACTTCATCCGACGTCATGGCCGTTACGAACTGCACGGCGGCTTCACGTTTAGCCGGATCGTCCCACGCCTTGCGGGTGATGTAGTAGCCCATGGAGAGGCCGCCGATGATATCGGTCGCCTTGCGCTCGCCTGCGCCGGGCACATAGGTCACGGTGAAATCATCGATGCTCGCGGCGTTGTCCACGAACCAGCCGATCTTCCAGCTGCCGTCGATGAGGAATGCAGCCTGATTGTCCGCCATCATCTGAACAGTTTCGGCGTCCGTGGCGGTCAGGGTGTTCTTGGGCAGGTAACCGGCCTTGTAGAGCGCCGTGATGTCGTCAAGGCCCAGTGCCCACTTCTGGCCCACTGCGTCGGTTGCGTTGGCGGGCAGGGCAGTGTGGTTACTCACGTTGCCGTGATTGAGGATGGTGAACTCAAACCAATAGTGCGGTACTTCCTGCAGGGAAACAGCGATGGGGGTATAGCCCTTGGCCTTGATGGCTTCGCAATCCTTGAGGAACTGTTCCCAGGTATAATCAGCGCCGGGCACGGCAACGCCGGAGTCCGCAAGCACTTTCTTGTTCACAAACAGGCCTTCCCAGTAGCCGTTCACGGGCACGGTATATTTTTTGCCATCCGCGGGGGAAGCCTGCAGCATACCGTCCTTCATGTTGGAAGCGTAATCCGGGAATTCGGCACGGATCTCGTCAACGGAGACGACCTTGCCAGCTTCCACGATCTTGTTAGCATCCACACCGGAGAAATAGAAGAGCACGTCGGGTTCGGCGCCGGTTTCAAAGTCCGTCATGACCTTGGCTTTCCATTCCTCGTTGGAGGTGCCGGAAGCGTCGAGCACCTTATTGCCGGTGGCAGTTTCATAGGCGGCGACACTGTCCAAGTAATTCTGGCGGTTGCCGTCGTCCCCGCCGTAAGAGGTTACGACCACCAGCTCGACGGGGCCTTTGGGCGCTTCAGTCGGCTCGGGGGTGGGCGCCTGTGTAACTTCGGGCGCGGCGGTGGGTTCAGCTGCTGCGGGCGCAGGAGCCGCCGTGCAGCCAAAGGATAACACAAGCATGAGCGCTGCGAGCAACAGAGCAAACAGTTTCTTCATTTACCTTGTCCTCCATTTTTGATATTTGGATATGAAAAAAGATGCGCGTCTTGTGTAAGACAACTATATTTTATCTTTATCAAGAGAACATCAGAATTGCTGCCATTGCTTTTTTTTGACGCTCGTTGCGCCATTTCACGGCAAGTATTTATAGGGGTAGTGAAATACGCGCAAGTGTGGTGTTTTTTACGGTTTCCACAATGGTTAACCCAGCGCCGCTCCCGTAAAGGAGCTTTAAGCGCTGGTTCACGTTGCGTATTCCGACCTGGCCGGGTTTTGAAACGTCCTCTTCCAGGTTCTCCTCGGATAACAGGCGGCCGATAGCCTCTTTATCCGCAGCGTTCATCCCTCCGTCGTTCTCCACCTCCAGCCGCAGCGTCCCCCCGTCCGCATATACGCGCAGGGTCAGCGTGCCGCGCTGGCGCGGGGTAATGCCATGCTCCACTGCGTTTTCCACCACCGGCTGCATGATCAGGCGTGGAACAAGCAGTGGCAACAGGGCTTCATCGATTTCCTTTACAACGTGCAGCCGCTTGCCCATGCGCACAGAGATAATGTAGAGGTACGCATCTACAAACGCGAGCTCCTCGCTCAAATGGGTCATGGGGTTTCCGCCGCGCGCAGTGGCGGCGGAAAGCAGCGTGGAGAGCGCCTCAATCATTTTGGAGACATTGAGGTTGCCCGCCATTCTGGCTTCCCAGTTGATGATCTCGAGCGTATTGTTCAAAAAGTGTGGATTGATCTGGGATTGCAGCGCCTTCATGCGGGAATCCTGCAAAGCAAGCTGCTCGTAATAGCTGCGCTCAAACTGTTCCTTCATGCTCATAGACATGCTGTTGAACCGCTCGTAGAGATACCGGAGCTCTAAGCTTGAAGGAAGGTCCACTGCCTGGTAACCAAGCTCGCCCTTTTCGATGATTGCGGCGGCTTCCACCAGACGCTCTATCGGGCGGGAAACCAGCCGGTTGAAGGCGAATATGGCGATGGCCAGCAGGGGAACGACGAATATGCTGATGGGAAGAAGCAACTTTTGCATGGTGGACAATTGATCTAAAAGCTTGGAGCCATCGACCCTCAGAAAATAGGAAACCTCATGCTGCTCCAGCTTTTGGGTAAGGCCAAGCGTTACAAGTCCGTCGTTTTCCTCATATTGCATGGCGTTAATGATCCTGCCGTTTTGCGGCGGTTTTGCGCCTGAACCAAATACGGTTACAGACGCACCGTCGAGCGTTACGGTGGCGTCGGTCAGCCATACGATACCGGTCAGTTCCCGGAACAGGACGGCTTTGTCGATCTGCATCACAAGCACGGCATAGGGTTTAAATGAGCTGTCCACCAGGTTTCGGACCATGTACAGCGTTTCATCGTAGGCGACAAAGCGGATATTCGTACCGATGTCGTTTGAAAGGGACTGCACGGTAGGATGCACGGTGGCGATATATTCGCGTACCAGCCCGTATGCGTTGGCGTTGGCGATGTTGTTAATATAATAGACGATATCCGGCTCGTCGCAGAAAAACAGCATGGTGGTGGTGAATACATCGTTGTACCGGTACTGGCGGGTGAGATAGTCGATAAGCGTATCATAGAGCGCCACCTTATCCCCGTTGCCCTGATAGGCGGCAAAAGCCGTGCGTATGGTGGGGTCATAGGAGGCGGCCCGTGAATCGGAGAGCGCGTTTTCCATACCGGCCTTTACCATGTTGGCGGCGTTCTGCGCGCTTACCGTAATGGTATCCGCAATCTGCTGTTTCACCTGGGAGTAGGAATAGGCCCCCACCACCCCCAATATGAGCAGCACAGGCAATACCCAGCATAGCAGCACGATGGTGACAAGCCGCCAGCTGAGCGATACCGCGCGTCCCTGTTGTTTTTGTTCCATGGCCATCCCGCCTCATTTAATGTGATGTAAGAAGTACACCTACACAATACCACAACTATGGCCAGGAAAAAAGGCGGCCATTTTTGTGTCGAAAAGTGCTTGGATACTTTTTCGAGAATCCAGGGATAACCTGGGCGTACGGCACGGGCGTAGCGTTCCTGCAAGGAAGGCCTCAGACTGAGGTGGCCGCATATTTAAAATTCTATGCCTTTTCGAGCGGATACGCCCCTTTCATAGGGGTGCTTGCGTTTTACCATTTCCGTAATATAATCCGCGTGCTCGAGTACCCAACCTGCTGCCGCATGCCCGGTGATGACAAGCTCAAGCCCCTGGGGTTTATCGC
>JAEZIE010000277.1 GCA_023416175.1 Bacillota bacterium | reverse complement strand
CTGCACTGATCGCTGGTGCGGCCGAGCGTTTGATACGGATTCTTCAGGCCGGACGAACACTTATGTTTTAGGAGAATGGCCTAGCCGCGACTAAGTACAATGCCTGTTGCCAAGCGGGTTCAATCTCTGAACGGGTCGACATCCTCTTATGCAGGCCCTCATATCCCCTATATAAGCACCCGTCAGCTCGCACATTTTCAGCGAAATGGCGTCGGGTGCTTTTGCATTCCTGAGATTGAACACAAGCAGAGGCCAGTTGATTCGGGGGGCTAATTAAACTATCCAAATGAGCGAGGGGTTTGATCATGAGTCCTTAGTGGATTGTAACCACCCTGACTAAAATGATATCATAATACGAGGATACTGTTATGTTCGAAATATGGAGCGCGTCATGAAGGCGCCTCAAAAGCCGTACCGGGTAGTATTCGGGGCACTCCATATTTAGCCGGACATCAGAAAGGAACATTGATATGGGCTTTCGCAACAGCAACACCGGCTATGCCGACCAGCCTCTTTCCTCCCGCTCCATCGTAAAAAAAGGAAATTTTGCTTTACTTACACAGGATGGCCTTGTAAAGAACGTTATCCCCGGCTTTACACATTGTGAAGTAACCATTCTCTCCTCCCCCAAGCTTGGTGCCACATTTGTGGATTACCTGGTAACAACGGATGAAAACGGACAAAACCTTGCAGGCTTCGGCGGAGACGGCGTGGAAACATTCCTGTATCTGCTGCGGGGCAAACTCCACGCAAAAGCGGGAGATGAGCCCTTTTCCCTTTCTGCGGGAGGGTATTTATTCTGCCCGTCAAATGCAAAGATGTATTGGCAGGCGGAGACGGCATGCGAATTCTTCCTGTATAAGAGAAGATATAAGCCAATCGGTATGGATTTCCCCAAAGCGGTTTGCGGGAATATCAGCAATGTGCCGCCAGTAGCATATGAGGACATGGAAGACGTACTCATATACGATTTGCTGCCCAAGACAATAGAATACGATATGAATTTCCATATTCTTTCGTTCCGGCCCGGCGCGTGCCACGGATACATTGAGACGCATGTGCAGGAGCATGGTGCGCTTATCCTGAGCGGAGAAGGCATGTACCGTCTGGACGATATCTGGACGCCGGTGCAAAAGGGCGATTATATTTTTATGGGCGCCTATTCCCCTCAGGCTGCGTACGGCATCGGACGGGGAGAAGCGTTTTCCTACCTGTATTCCAAGGACTGTAACCGGGACGAAGACATTTAATATTAAAAGGGCTTTCAGGATTGAAAGCCCTTTTTGAGTTGAAGTCACTAAGCATGGTTATTTTACCACGATCCCAGTGGCGGACATGTTATCAAAATGCAACGCCACTGTGGACCCGGGCTTCACTAACCCGTTCCGATTATAGAGCAGAAGATTACCTGCATACTGGCGTTTTGCATGCATTGTCTTGATTACGCCAAACTTTGGAATTTTTAATATATGGATCGTCTCGCCGGTTTCTTCATGCGTGAGGAAGATATTGCAATCCGGATTTAATTGGTCCGGCCGGGAAAGCCAGTATCGAACATCTATGAGATTTCCGTCGCCACTCAGCCTTGCCTCATAGACGCCAATTTCCGGCTTTCGGAGCCGATAAAACAACCGGTACAGAAGACCTTTAACAGATGTTTTCATATCCGCCCTCACAGTTTCAAATCAATTACGGTCGCCCTGTTGGAGCATCCGTCTGAATAAAGGTAAGCTGCCCGCCAGGATACATGCTGATTACGGGATTCGCCAGCGTATTGGTGTTCGTAACTTTATAATCATCGTGATTATGCATAGGATAGAACTGGGGGAAGAAGTCACCCTCTTGGCACAGTTCGACATAGTTCGCATAGCTCGTATTCTCGCAATCCACCGGCTCGGTGGGTATCTGGGCGATCAAGGATGGGTCAAGCGCCGCTATCTGGGAGCAAAGACTGCCAGGACCCTGCAAAACATACTTGCCGTAAGCCGGGCGCTTATCATCGGCTGTTAATAAAAGATCATGGGTTTCTCCGGACCCAATCGTTGCGGTGAATCCCATTTGCGTAACGGGCATCCCATGCATGTTCATCTCGGTATTCATCAAAAGGAAGGGGCTGATATGGGCGTCTTTGCCGATTACTGAGAAATGCCAGCCATGGATGTGCCAAGGCACTACCTGGTATCCCATGTTAATCATCCTGAGTAAGAATTTCTGGCCGGTTGTTACATGGACATAGGATTCATAGTTGATCTGCCTAAGATATTTACTTTCATTTTCCCCGGGCGTCTGCGGATGCGGAAGCAGCGTATCAGGAAAAGCGCGTCCGTTTACCAACCAGAAATCAGGCTTAAAGTTCGATGCATTGTATCCAGTCCCAGCGAGCACGGCTTGATGCCAGGCTAAATCAATATCCGAAAGCAGCAGCAGATACTCCTTATCAAAATAAGTGTTGATGTCATTGTATGCGAAGTTTCTGTGGCAGGCATATCTTGGGATCTGACGCTGCTTTTCACCGTCTAGCTCCCACCATCCGTCGTAGTTCTGCTTGATTCCAGCTTTTTTCAGGCTTTCTACGGAAGGATAAATGACAAGCGCGCCATACATACCCATCTGTACATGCTCGTGTGCTTCCACATGGCAGTGGTACATCATGGTTCCCGGGCCCTCAGGTTTGAAGTAATATGTTGCTGATGGCGGTATAGGCTCGTTCATCCACATGGGCACTCCAAAAGACGTTTCCGGGAAGCCGTCAAGCTGTGTTGCCACATGCGCACCATGCAAGTGAATAGTGTGCGGATCCTCAAGTCCGGATTTCGGCATACCCAGATTAATAAGCGTGACAAATAGCTGGTCGCCCACTTCAGCCCATATCATTGGAGACGGGATGGAAGCCATGCTCGTCAGCCCCTTCAGATACGAATGGTTTGCCGAATTGGTCCAATCCAGTCTTTTATCTTCATAACGAATGCGGCCTTGTTCTATTACCCGGAACAACCCTCCAACAAAGCCGAATATATATACTTCCTGACGCGTCGATTCGGATGGACAAAGTGCGTTCGTCGTGGGCAACTCCATCAATCCGTCTGTGGCCAGCAAGACGTAATGCCGAATGGCCATATTTTATTCCTCCTTATATATGCGGTGATAAACCGGTCATATTTTTCGTTTTTATATTAATATATGCATGATGATCTTCTTCTGCCAGTACA
>JAEZIE010000255.1 GCA_023416175.1 Bacillota bacterium | reverse complement strand
CTGGGCAATGGTTCGAGCATCGCGGCTGTAAAAGGCGGTAAGAGTGTGGACACCTCCATGGGCTTCACGCCGCTTGAAGGCGTTCCCATGGGCACCCGCTGCGGCGACATCGATCCTGCCATCGTTCTCTACCTCATGGAGCAGAAGGGCTGGGACGCTGCCAAGGTCAATTCCTATCTGAACAAGGAAAGCGGCATGCAGGGTCTTTCCGGCGTTTCTTCGGATTTCCGTGATCTGTGGGATGCGGAAGAAGCCGGCCATGCGCGCGCAAAGGCTGCGCTTGAGGTGTTCTGCTACAAGGTGAAGAAGTACATCGGCGCATATGCTGCCGCGATGAACGGTGTGGATGCGATCGTATTCACTGCAGGTGTTGGTGAAAACGACCGCCCGGTGCGCGAATGGGTGCTCGCGGATATGGAATATCTTGGCGTGGAACTCGATAAAGAAATCAACAATACCATCCCACGCGGCCAGGGGGGCGAACTCTCCAAACCCACCAGCCGCTGCAAAGTCTACCTGATCCCAACGGATGAGGAAATGGCAATCGCGCGCGAAACGGCCATGATTGCAAATATTGGCTGATTTCGTTTTTCGACGAAGGAAAACAGTATCTACTAATCCGCTTTATAGGAATAAATTCAATACGGATTAGTATTACGCCCGGCACATTTGTGTTATAATGGTACAAACATAAACGGAGGGACCTTATGAAGCATATTAAGACCATCCAGCAGCCCTGCATCAAGGCTGGCGAGCATACCGGTTGTGGCGAGTGCCAGGCCAGCTGCCAATCCGCTTGCAAGACCAGCTGCACCGTAGCCAACCAGTCCTGCCAGAAGGAAAAGAAATAAGCTTACACAGCAATGTAAAAGGGCGGGCGAACAATGCCCGCCCTAATTCCGTTTTCAGGAGAAGAAGGAGTACCGTTTTTGATTCATACGTTTTCGTTTATTGACCCGCGGGGCAACGTGGAGCAGTATTTCATATTGGATGTGGAAAGCGGCGCGGTGCATATGGTTGATCACGCCGCGTACTTGGTTGCATCAGCGCTCGAGCGGGGCAGTGATGTTGCTTCAATTGATCTTCCCCTAGATGAAGTGGAAGAGATTTTGACGGAGTTTTCGGAGCTTCGCGAAGCCGGCATGTTTGATTCGATCGAGCTGCAGCCTCCCGCCACGCAAGAAACAACGCAGGTCATCAAGGCTATGTGCCTTCACATGGCGCACGATTGCAACCTCAGATGCAAATATTGCTTTGCTTCTACCGGGGAATTTCACGGCGCACGCATGCTGATGCCATTTTCCATCGCAAAGGCAGCGCTTGATTTTTTGATCGCCCGTTCCGGAAAAAGAAAACATTTAGAGGTCGATCTTTTCGGCGGAGAGCCGCTGATGAACTTCGATGTTGTCAAAGAGACTGTCGCCTACGGCAGGGAGCTTGAAAAGAAACACGGCAAGGTGATCCGTTTTACGATGACCACCAACGGCCTGGCTCTCACCGAGGATAAAATAGAATATCTCAACCGTGAGATGCATAATGTCGTGTTGAGCCTGGATGGCCGCCGCGACGTTCACGATGCGCTGCGCCCTACCGTAAACGGAAAGGGTTCTTACGACGCGATACTTCCCAAGCTCAAAGCGCTCGTTGCGGCGCGCGGAGAAAAAGAGCATTATGTGCGAGGTACGTTCACCAACCTGAACCTGGATTTTTTGGAGGATGTAAAGGCGCTCTACGAAGAAGGCTTCCGGCAGATTTCCATAGAGCCCGTTGTGCTTGGAAAAGAAAGCCCCTATGCCATAACGCAAGAGCATTTACCCCGAATAATGGAGGAGTACGACAAGCTCGCGAGCTACCTCATGAACAGCCGTAGGGAGGGGAAGTGGTTCAACTTCTTCCACTTCATGTTGGATATGGACAACGGCCCCTGCCTGAAAAAGCGCATCACCGGCTGCGGAGCGGGAACGGAATACGTTGCCGTAACGCCGGATGGGGACATTTACCCCTGTCACCAGTTTGTGGGCGAAGAAGCGTTCAAAATGGGGAATGTATTGGACAACTCGTTTGACGATAGCCTGCAAAAGCCGTTCCAGGCCTGCAACGTACGCACAAAGCCCGCATGCAGGCAGTGCTGGGCAAAGTATTTCTGCAGCGGCGGCTGCGCGGCCAACGCCTGGAAATATCAGAAAGATATTTCCGTTCCGGATGAGATCGCCTGCGCGCTTGAACGCAAACGTACCGAATGCGCCATAGGCATCCACTCATTGGAGCGGTAAAACAGGAGGTTCCTATGAAGACGATCGGGCGGTTATTGTCCATACTGCTTGTTTGCCTCTTCCTGTTCGGATGCGCGAAACGAGATGCTTACAGCGGCAGGCCATCCATCCATGCTGCTGCGCCAAAAACGCAGCAGCTGTTTGTATCTTTTACGCCAACTCCCGCACAGCCCGCCGTATCTCCCCGGAAAACACCAATGCCGGCCGCTTCTCCCATGCAAACAGTCCTGCCTTCTCCCACCGCTACGCCGGAACCCACAAAATCGCCCTCCCCATCTCTTTCCCTAACAAAGGATGATATCCGGCGTTTGGCGCCGACGACCAGCATGACGTTTGAAGAGCTGGTAGGGGATAACGGCGTCTATGATTCACCCAATGCATATCCTTCCCCCGATACGTTCCGTATTATAATAGATGTCTACCATCAGGTTGTCTTGGTGTATAAACGGGATGCAAAGGGCGCATACACCGTGCCCGTACGCTTTATGGTCTGCTCTACGGGTGCAACCAAGACGCCAACGCCAAGGGGCACATTTTCTTCCGGCAGCCATAAGGTGCGGTTCGGATTGTTTGTCAACGACGGGGTTTACGGCCAGTATTGGACACAGATCACCAAAAGGATCTATTTCCATTCTCTGCTCTATACCAAGAAGGACGCGCAATATTATACATCTTCCTACAGCAAGCTGGGCCAGCGCGCCTCGCACGGCTGCGTTCGCCTCCTGGTGCCGGACGCGCGATGGATCTACTACCACGTTGCACCAGGCACGGAAGTGGAGATCCGCAGGGGTTCCAAAGAGGATGTTGAAACCGCATACATTAAGAGAAACCTCACACGGCCAAAGCGCCCGAATAATCGTCCCAAGCTGGATCCGGGCAATATACCGGATACAGACAACTGGAACAGCAAAACCTATTTAGAGAATTATAGGAGCGTTGTTCCTGCAGGATAATACGGAGTGTTTTTGCAGCTCTTGAAACCGCGTATGCGTTGTGACATAATAGGTACGTTGCCCTGACGTCATATGTTTTTAAGCGTTTTTATGGGCGCGG
>JAEZIE010000229.1 GCA_023416175.1 Bacillota bacterium | reverse complement strand
TAGTAAACGTCGGTGAGCCCTTTGTCCTGATACCCATTGATCAATTTGGAGCCGCTGGTGGTATGCAAAGACTCGTTGCCGTTGAATATCCCGATACTCTCCAAACCTGGTACGCGGGGCGCAAGGTTCTTCTGGGATAGCATCTGATCGGAGTAGCTGTACCCGCTCATGGCCGGCCCTATGATGGCGAACAGGACGATAAGCAGAATGACGAAGAGCGCCACAACCGCTCCTTTGTTGGAAACGAACCGATGGAAAACGTCCTTCCAATAGGTGTCGCTGGAGAAGCCGGAGTCGATCTGGGCTTCCGGCTCGCCGCCAATGAGTTCAAAATCGTTCGGCAAAAAAGTGAAGCCGTCGGGCATTTGGCCAGCTTTAGTTGACTCCATGCATGCTCACCGCCTTCCGTTTTTTGATACCCAGCACCCGAGCCCACCGCGCAAAAAATCCAAGGCGGCCGCTGGCGCCGCCTTCGCCGTCCTTGGACAGGCGGATGCGGGGGTCGATGACGCCATACAGGATATCCACCACCAGCATGATGCCGATGTACATGGCGCTGTAAATAAAACTAAGCGCAATGACTACGTTGTAGTCGTTGGACTGAATAGCCGTAACAAGAAGGCTCCCCACCCCTGGAATGGAGAATATCTTCTCCACTACCAGGCTTCCCGTCATCAAGTCCACAATCAGCGGAGCCAATACCGTGATGATGGGGATGAGCGCGTTTCTGAGCGCATGGCGCAGGATGAGCGGCGCGCCGGTGATTCCCTTGCTTTCCGCAAGCAGCATGTATTCGCTGCTTAAAACCTCCAGCATTTCGTTTCGGGTGAACCGCGCGATGGAGGCCATGGTGAACATGCTTAAGGCAATGCTGGGCATAATGCTGGAGATGAAGGGGTCTTTCATGTTATATAGCATCGGCAGCCACGTAAGCTTAAAGCCCAGTGTATAGCTGAGCGTCAACGCGAATACATAGCTTGGAACCGAAACGCCTAAGACCGAGATAACGGTACAGATGTTGTCTATGATGGTCCTGTGGTTGAGCGCCGCGACAATGCCCAAAAGAAGGCCGATTAAGGCTCCGCCTCCCACGGCCATGCCGCCGACCTTGATGCTTACCGGCAAGCGCGATTGAACAAGCTGGCTGATGGGCGTATTTTTGCTGATGTTATAGCTCACCCCATAGTCGCCCTGAACCAGGTTGAAGACATACCGGCCGAACTGTACGTACAGCGGTTTATCCAGCCCGTATTTTGCGTTGAGCGCCACCCGCTGGTCTTCTTTGAGTTTTTCATCATTGAAGGGCGAACCGGGCATTAACCGCAGCAGGGCAAACAGTACCAGGGTAATGGCCAATAGGGTAAACACCGAGATGAGCACGCGTTTTAATACATAGTGTTGCACTGTGTTCCCTCTTTTACAGTTGGTTTTACCGTGTTATGGAAAAAGCGCAGCGGCCTTGGTATCAAAGCCGCTGCGCGGACAGCATCCGGGTAAGAACTTACAGCATTACTGCTTTACCGCATTCTTGAATACGCGATTGAGCGCAACAGGATGGAATTCTATGCCGCTGATGCTACCTTTGATCATGTTGGCGTCGGCCTTGGTGTACAGAGGTACGATTACGGCTTCGTCCATCACGATCTTTTCCGCTTCATACATGGCGTTCCAGCGGGCAACGGCGTCTGTGATGTAAGCGCCGGTCGTGCAGTCGGCAATAATCTGGTCATAGGCCGCGCTGCTCCAGAGACCGTAGTTGTTGTTGTTGTCGGTTACCCACATGCCGAGGTAGGTCATGGGATCGGCATAGTCCGGGCCCCAGCGGGTGAGGCAGACTTCATAGTTGCCGTTCTGGATGTCTTCTACGCGCTGCTTCTTCGGTTCTACCTTGAGGTTCAGGGTAACGCCGGGCAGAGCGGTCTCAATCTGTTCCTTCAACACGGCGGCAACATTCTGGGTCTCGGTCTGGTCTTCCAAGAGCAGCTCGAACGTGAAGGTATCCGTGCCGAGCTCCGCTTTGGCCTTTTCATAGTACTGGGCGGCCTTGGCGGCATCGTCAGAGCAAACAGCGCTGAACCTACTCTGGTCGCCGCTGAAGTCGGAACCATCCGGGCCTGCGGCAAACTGCGGGGGAACGGCGGTATAGGTGGCAACCGAGCCGTCCTTTACAACGTCAGCCACGATAGCCGCGCGGTTCACCGCATTGGTGAGGGCAAGGCGCATGTTGGCGTTGGCAAGAGCGGGAACATCATGGCCGTTGAGCGTGAGGTACCACATGTAGCCCGCGCCAACTACGTTGAGTTCCGGGTCGCCCGAAACCTGGTCAACCTGATCGCCGCTGAGCTTCACGATATCAAGGTCATTGTTCTGATAGCTCATGAAGGCCTGCTGGCTGTCTTTTACCACCTGGTAATTGAGGCCGTCCAGCTTGACGTTTGCGACATTGTAGTAATCCGGGTTTTTCACCAGGCTGAAGGACAGGGTGGCGGGTTCATAGCTTTCCAGCTTGAAAGCGCCGTTGCTGAGCACGGTTTCAGGGCTGGTGCCGAACGTGCCTACTTCCAGGCTCTCAAAGAACGCGCGGTTGATGGGGTAGAACGTGGGGAAGTACATGAGGCTGTCGAAGTACGATACGGGAACGTTCAGTTCAACCTTCAGGGTCTTTTCGTCTACAGCACTCACGCCGAGGTCGGTGACGGGCTTCGTGCCGCCAAGGACTTCAGCAGCATTCTTGATCTGGCCGATATCGCTGAGCATATAGGAATACTCTGCGGCGGTGGCAGGATCAGCGGCGCGCTGCCAGCCGAATACGAAATCGTCGGCAGTAACAGGTTCGCCATTGCTCCAGTTTGCGTCTTTACGCAGGTGGAAGGTGTAGGTGAGGCCGTCCGGGCTCACATCATAGCTCTCCGCGATGGCGGGCACGGCTTTGCCGCTGGCGTCCATCTGCATTAGGCCGTCGGTGAAATCCGCAATCACCTCAAAGCTGGTTCCGTCGGTAGCGATCTGGGGATCCAGGCTGGCTACCTCCACCTCAACCATGACGTTGAGGAAGTTGCCTCCTGCTGCAACTGGCTCTCCAGCGGCTGCAGTTGCTTCAGGGGCAGCATTGCCGGAGGGCGCCGGGGTGCTGCTGGCCGGGGCTCCGGTGCTGCAGGCAACCAGACTCAAGGCCATCAAACAGGCCAGAGCGATGATTGCAAGCGACTTAACTGGTTTCATCTTCATTGTCCCCCTCTTCCTAAAATACTCTGGGCACGGCCCGTAAATAAAAAAACGCGCATCTAATAAAAAGACGAGCGCCTTTGCTCCATGTCACTATACTGTATATAATATATCTCTGTCAAGGTGATGTATGATTTTTATTTGGAACTTTCATGAAGAGTTTTCATATAAAGGAAGGCATTCATGGGAGATGAGTGATAGCCTCCCGCTCACATCAGTCTTTCTCATCAATGCCGAGGTCGTTGCCTAAGACGCTGCTGGGCAGGATGCTGCCGTGGCCATATTTTTGCCGGATACCGTCCAAAGTCTTTTCCAGGCGCTCACGCTTTTCCCGCCCTGATCTGTTGTCCTCCAGAATGGAAATCTGTTCGGTCGCCATCTCCTGAGGCATCAACTTGAGGGCGGTTACGGTCAGCATGCGTATAGGGGTGCCGATCTTCCAGGAAGCCTCAATAAGCTCCATCACCGCTTTACTCAGGTCGGCCGCAAGGTAGGAAGGCACAGGAAGCGGCTTTTGACGGGTAATGATCTTGAGGTTTTGATCTTTGATCGTTACCTGGACGGCAGCTCCCTTCACGCCATGCCTGCGCATACGCGCCGCTACGCTGTCGCTTAGTACGGTGACCGATGTAAGGATGTCCTTACGGGTAACCAGGTTGCGGCTGAATGTCATGCCGTTGCCTACCGAATGAAGCTCGTCTTCCTGGCCGGCCTCAAGCACCGGGCTGTCGTCTTGTCCGTTGGCGTAGGCGTGAAGCTGGTTTCCAAGTTTGCCTAAGCGCCTAGACAGCAGTTCCGGGTCCATATGCGCTAGCTCCCCGATTGTGCGGATGCCCAACTGCGAGAGACTTTCGGCTGTGGTACGCCCCACAAAGAGCAGGTTATGAACCGGCATGGGCCAAACAACCTGCCGGTAATTTTCCCGGTTGATGACGCTAACCGCGTCCGGCTTTTTTAAATCGCTTCCCAGCTTTGCGAACACTTTGCACCAGCTCACGCCGACGGATACGGTAAGCCCCGTTTCTTTGGTGACCCGCTGCCGGATCTCATGGGCCAGCGCGAAGGGATCGCCCCCAAAAAGATGCAGGCTGCCGGTCACGTCAAGATAGCTTTCGTCGATGCCGAAGCGCTGTACCTGGCTGGTATATTGTTCGTATATGGCGTTGACTTTCTCGCAGTATTCCCGGTACAGGTGGTGGCGGGCCGGACGCAGCGTGAGATTGGGGCATTTGCGCTGGGCCTGCCAGATGGTTTCTGCCGTTTTCACGCCAAAGCTTTTTGCAAGCTCGTTCTTTGCTAAAATAATGCCCCGCCGCGCCTCGGGGTTGCCGCACACGGCCATGGGCACATTTTTAAATTCAGGGTAAAGGAGCTCCTCAACGCTAGCGTAAAAGGAGTTGCAGTCGATATGAAAAATGATCCGATCGCCTTCCGTCATCGCCGCTACTCGTTTCTATAATTCCAGAACAAATGTTTGATTTTAGTATAGAACGGCAGATGGCATGAGTCAACACGTAGTTTAAGGGAAGACCTCGCCGCCATAATCAAACCGCTGACAAAGCCCACAGGACCTCATCAGCGGTCTTAAGGAATACCAGTCTGACATGTCTTGGATCGTTTAATACGGCTTCATGAACATCTGCGTCCAATACAGCGTACCGTTGGATTTTTTTGCAACGCCCACGCCGGTGTGCGTATAGGAGCGGGATAAAATATTCGCTCTGTGGCCCGCTGAGCCCATCCATGCGTTTACAACTTCCTGGGCTGTCCTCTGCCCGTACGCGATGTTTTCAGCGGCGGCGGAAAACCTCAGCCCAAAGCTCTGCATCATGGTGAACGGCGAACCATAGGTCGGGGAAGTATGCGAAAAATAGTTTTTCAGTATCATATCCTCCGACTTATATCTCGCCACGCGGCACAGTTCCCAGTTCGTACTGAGCGCGGGCAATCCATTGTTGGCGCGCTGAACATTGATCAGCCGAATGCATTCTTGCTCAAAACTCTGCAAGGAACTTGCTTCAGGGATATTTACTTTTTGCCCCACGTAAATCATATTGGGATCCTTGAATTGCGGATTGGCTGCTATCAGCTCCGAGACGCCAATTTGATACTTTACTGCTATTTTCCACAATGTATCGCCCTTGACAATCGTATAAGTTGTTGATTGCGCCAATGCCGGTTGCACGGTAAGGCAAAGCATGAGTAGTACCAATACTAATCCAAATATTTTTTTCAAGATATCACCTCCTTTGTTTTTTATATTTTCTTCAACACCGGCGCTACTTATTCTTTATATCTGAATAAAAGAGAAGTGGCAGTATAATCAAGCATTGAAGCGCCCACAATATGGAAAACATAAATTGTGCCAAATAACAGCATCATATTCCTGCTTTTCATCTTTCAAAATAACAACCTCCATGAATACGCATACTCAACGGATACCATATATCACCGCAAGTAAATACTCCGGCGATTGCACAAAATAAAATGCGGAAGTATATGTTCCGCAAATTACTTTAAGGAGGTATTTTGCATGGCGAGGAAAGGTACCATGTCGGAAGGCCTGAAGCAGGCGATCGCCCAGGAATTGGGCGTTTATGATCAGGTTTCAAATGGCGGATGGGGCGAAGTTTCTTCCCGTGATTGCGGAAGAATGGTGCAAAAGGCCATCGAAATCGCTGAAAGGTCAATGGCTGCAAGGTAGGTTCCGAGGGACAGATCCGGATTATACAATTCTCCTGAGTAAGAAGTAGAGGGAGCCTATTTTAGGCTCCCTCGATATTCGTCCACACTCCTATTAATGAGTCAAACATAATGAGAAGCCGTTGCTTGGCTTTTTGCTATGCTCATAATGCAATATAGTTTGTTATGGCTGCTTTGAAATGAATTCAGCAATTGCGTTTTTGGCCTTATCCGAGGAAAGGAGATTCCCTTCTGTGCACTTTTTCCCAAAGTCTTTAGATCTCAAAAATAAAACATCTGGCTTTTCCTCCACTTGACAAGAAAATGCTTTGCTGAAATTCTCTTGCTCTGTGTTGCTTACGACAATAAATTTCTTTGGCGTCTTTTCATAAACTTTGAGTTCATCAGGCCGCTTCTGAAAATAGTACTGGCTTCTTTCACGGAAAATGAAGTAGTTTGCGCACGGATAATCGTTGTAGTTTGGAACAACAAAGTAAGCCAAGTCACATCTGGAAACAGCCTGAAGCAAATTGTTTTCCATATCATCCGCCTTTGGGCAGTAAAGTCTAGTATGAAAGCATTCATAATCGCATATGCCGCATGGCGAAATTAAAAAATCTGAAAAGCAATACAGTTCAGCCGAATCATCATAGCGGCTCAAAATGTATTTGGAAATTTGGGCGCAGTTGCCATTTGCCCTTGAACTGAACGAAATTATACACACATTCATTTATCATGTCTCCTTGGATCAATAGGAAGTCTGGATACCTCGCGGATTAAACAGAATGCGAAGTCAAACGAATCGATAGGGATGTCGTTTATTACACGCTAAAATTATAAGAACGACGATGTGTTTCTTTTATGGCAAACTTGGTGATACG
>JAEZIE010000147.1 GCA_023416175.1 Bacillota bacterium | reverse complement strand
CGGTAACGCCGCCAAGCTTATCCACAATGTCCTCAAACATAGAGAAATCCACAAGGACATAGTTTTTGATGTCCATCTGCAGCGCGGAATTGACGGTATTCATCAAAAGAGAGATTCCGCCCTTGGCCGCAGCCGAATTGATGCGGGCGGGCTCGTAGCCTTCAATGGGCACGTAGAGATCGCGCAACAGCGAGGTCAGCTTAAGCCTGCCGTTGCGGCGGTCGACAGAGGCGATCATAATGACGTCCGCGTTGGAGTTGCCGCGCGTGCCGCGCCGATCCACCCCGACCAGCAATATGTTCGTGTACTCCGATTTGTTCTGGTTCTGTGCCCCAATTGCCGCCTTTTGCGCATCCGTCAAAAACGTCTGCGGGTAGAGATCATGGAGCGGCTGCGGCGTGGGTACAGGGGTGGGCGAAGGCGTTGCTCCCGGCTCCGGCGTCACAACGGGCGTGGGCACCGGCGTTGGGGTGAGAGCCACCGTGGGCGCGGGGGTGCCATTGTCCTCTTCCGAAAATACGGTATTGCCTGGGCGGGACAGGCGAAGAAACAGCGTGCCGCCCAATATCAACACAACGATCAAAGCGCCGCCAATCAGCAGCCCTACCCCCAGCAGCACCTTGAACCCTACGCTGCGCTTTTTCTTTTCCTTCCGCGGGCGGGCAGGCGTTTCTTCCGTGCGCGTCTGTTTTTTTGCCATTTGTTCGTCCTTCCAACTGGCCGCGCGTCCATCTCCATGGAATGCGCTGCGACCGACGGCGCCCAAATAGATGGGCCCCCTATTTGTACCATTCACCGTGTATGAGTGAATGATAGCAAATCGGAGGCCAACCTGCAATGTTTATTCGACAGCCTTCGCTTAGAGCGCCGGGTCGGAATTTTTCAACCCGTCCTCCGCGATATACGCGCGATTGCTTCGGCCTTGAGGGATACCCTGCATTTCATGATACAACGCCTGATATTTTGCCGCCGAGCGGTCCCAGCCGAAATCCACCGCCATGCCGCGCTGCATGAGCCGCACCCACAGTTTATGATCCAGATAATACTGCACCGCGCGCTCAAGCGTAAAGAGCATTTCATGCGCGTTGTAATTGGAGAAGGAGAAGCCGGTGCCTTCATCCGTATATTTATTATAGGACTCCACCGTATCCCGCAATCCCCCCGTTTCCCGCACGATAGGTACCGTGCCGTAACGCAGGGCAATCAGCTGCGAAAGCCCGCAGGGTTCAAACCGGGAGGGCATCAAAAACATGTCCGCTCCCGCGTACACGCGGTGCGCCAGAGGTTCGTTGTATTCAAACTTGGCTGCAACCTTGCCCTTGTAGCGCCACTGCGCCCAGAGGAACATCTCGTGGTAATGCGTTTCCCCCTGGCCTATGACGATGAGCTGTATGGGTTGTTTCATGATGTCGTCGAGTACGCGCTCCAGTAAATCCAGGCCCTTTTGCTCTGTCAGGCGGGATACGATGGCGACGACTGCCACATCCTCCTCCGGCAGGCCAAATTCTTTTTGCAGCGCTGCCTTGCAGGCGGCCTTGCCCGCAAGGTGCTCCATATCGTAGTTTTCGATGATCGTCTTATCCTTAGCGGGGTTCCAGATATCGTAATCGATGCCGTTTAATATCCCACTCATCTGATGCACGCGCATGCGTAAAAGCCCGTCCAGCCGCTCCCCGTAATAGGGGGACTGGATCTCGCTTGCATAGCTGGGGCTGACGGTACTGATGCGGTCCGAGAACACGATGCCGCCCTTCATAAAGCTGATTCCGCCGTAAAACTCCAGATAATCCGGTGTGTAGTATTTTGCGCCCAAGCCGAACAGCTCATCGATCTGACCCCATTCGAATACGCCCTGAAACTTAAGGTTGTGTATGGTAAACAGCGTGCGGATGTGGCTATATTGCGGCAGATGCATGTACTGGAGCTTTAACAGCGTGGGGATTAGCCCTGTCTGCCAATCGTTGCAGTGCAGCACGTCCGGAAAAAAGCCGATATGCGGCAGGGCTTCGAGCACCGCGCGGCAAAAGAATCCGAACCGCTCCCCTTCCTCCTGACCGTTGCCATATACGCTATCCCGCGAGAAATAGAATTCGTTGTCTACAAAATAATAGATGACGTCCTCTAATACGATGCTCTCGAGCCCGCAGTATTGCCTGCGCCAGCCCATCGTCACATAAAAATCGGCAACGTGCGTCATCTGCGCTTTCCACTTGGGATCGATATCACGGTACTTGGGCAATATGACGCGGGCATCCACCCCCGCCTTTGCAAGCGCCGCAGGCAATGTGCCCGCGACATCCGCCAGGCCGCCCGTCTTGACAAAGGGTACGGCTTCCGATGCCGCAAAAAGAAGTTTCATAGGTTCCTCCCACAGGCAAATTCAGTTATGACATTGATCCGACAATTAAATATTGCGCAGGATTGGCGGCAAGTTTTGTGTCCGGCGCGAAACAAAACGCAGCCGAACTGGAGGTTCGGCGAGGCTTTGTGACAAAGCCGGGCGCACAACTGGACGTCAACAAGCCATATTTAGTTTGAGGAGCAATTACCCTTTTTTATTACTATGGCATAAAAGTCGGGTAAAGTCTATCTATATGGTGTGGGGAAAGCGCCAGTTTCATGAGAGGTTAAAGATACCTTTCCGGTACGCGGAAGCCCGCATTTTTCAGTTTTTGCGCGTATTCGGGGTCGGACAGTCTCTTTTCAGATTCAGCCCGCTCCTCCTCAAAGAACTTCATGCGCGCGTCGTAGGTCCTGAATTCCGTGACCAGTACCCATGCGGCACTTAGTGTCAAAAGCCCGCCCAGCGCTATCAAAAGCACCTTGATCATGATGTCTTTTGCTTCGGGAAAAAGAAAAATGCCAAGCAATATGATCAATGCGCCAAACAGCAGCATGCCAAAGTTTTTGGGGGCAATTCTCCTGCGATCCAGCTTGTTTGGGTCCTCCAATGCAAGCTCACGGTAGTAGCGGTCCATATATGTCTTCTTGCAAAACTCGCACGCACGAACCGGCGAGCCATAGGCATGCTCCGCTTTGTAACGTTTGACGCGTATCGTCTTGCCGCAGTACGGGCAGTTGTTTTGGATGCCTTTCTTTGCCATATATGCCTTTCCTCTTCCTCAGTTTTGTCGTACACGCTTCATTTAATACTGTACTTTAAAAAAAGTCAAGCAATGCAAAAGCCGTCCTGTACAGGCGGCCTCAATGCATGCATGCTTTGTATCTTCATAGGGTATCGCCGCCTACAGCGGCGACGATAGATTTTTTTATTATATAGCGGGAGGGCTCCGCCCCCCCCCGCGCCCCTTGAGTACGGACGCTCTTAAGGAAGGGGGTTGGGGAAACGTAGTTTCCCCAAAGCAAAAATCAATCGCGACGGCCCGCAGGCCAAGTGTCCGAGGCGTCTCCCGCCAAGGACGCGGCGCGCTAAAGCGCCGATACCTTGAAACCTATTATGCAGGCTCATTTATATTCTGGGCCGCCCTGTATGGGCGGCCTTTTGTTGTATAGTGGTTTTGGCCATTCCCCTGCAAACTAGACCACGCTGCCTTTGCGCAAAATCACCGGGAAGCTTTCATACCCGCTGATCCGCCTCCCGCGCTTGACGATGACGGATTTATCGAGCACGGCGTAGGAGAGCTCGCTGTTTTCCTGCACCTGGGCGGACTGCATCACGATGCTGTTCTTGAGTTTTGCACCCTCGGCCACATATACGCCGCGGAAGAGCACACAGTTTTCGATTTCCCCCTCCACCACGCAGCCGTCGGCCACGATGGAGTTTTTTGCATTGGCGCGGGGGCCGTACTTGGCGGGCACTTCGTCCTTTACCTTGGTATAGACGGGGTGCTCGGCGTTAAAGAGATCCTGCCGCACATCTTTTTGCAACAGCGCCATATTGGCAGCAAAGAAGGAATTGGGCGAGTTGAGCCGGGCCACGTATCCATCATACCGATAGCCGAATATACGCAACTTGTGAATGTTGCGCATCAGGATGTCCTGCGAAAAATCATACAGGCCATGGGCACACGCTTCCTCCACCAGGTACTCCAGCAGCGTCTTTTCCATCAGCACCACATCGCAGCTTTTGTGCGGCCAGGAGGGGCGGTAGGGGTTATATTCCATATCCGTTATTCGGTTGCGGTCATCGAGCATCAGGCGCAGATCCTCATACTGTCCCTCAGCATCGGAGCCTTCGACATCGTTGTACATAATGGTGATATCCGCGCCCGTTTCCACATGCTGTTCAAGCATCTCGTGGAAGGTGGTATTGAATATGGTATAGCTGCCCGAGAGGATGACATAACGCTGCGTGCTCCTTCGGATATAGCCGGAAACGCTTTTGAGCGCCTCTACCGTGCCGCGATATAAGCCCACGTTGTCCCGGGTGACAAAGGGTGGGAGCATAAACAAGCCGTCACGTTTTCTGTCCAGGTCCCATTCCTTGCCGGAGCCTAAGTGGTCCATGAGCGAATGGTAGTTCTTCTGCGTAATGAGGCCGATGTTGGTTAGCCCGGAGTTGACCATGCAGCTCATGATAAAATCGATGCAGCGGTAGCGCCCGCCGTAGGGGACGGCGGCGACGGAACGGGAGTAAGTGAGGTCTTTTAAGCGCATGTTATCGTTGTCGCCGGTATAGATGATGCCGAATGCGTTGGAAATCATAGCGCGTCCCCTCCCTTTTTGTACAGATACCCGAGCGTTTCGCGGGTGGCCACCATGCCGCGCGGCAGGGAGGCATAATCGGGAATGGACATATCGTAGCCGACAAGCGTGATATCCCCGGTGAGAGAATTGTCCACCGTTACACCTTCCCGGAGCGTATCCCCCACGATACAGTTCCGGCCGATGACGGCGCGCTCGTCGATGATTGCCTTATGCACCTTCGCGCCCGCATGGATCCGCGCCCCGGGCATAATGACGCTGTCGTACACCTCGGCGCCCTCCGCGACATAAGCGCCTGCAAAAAGCACGCTGTGCTGTACGCGCCCGTAGACCTCGCACCCTTCGGTAACAAGACTCCGCTCCACTTTGGCGTCGGGAGAAACATAGTGCGGCGGCTGGATGGGGTTTCGGCTGTAGATGCGCCAGGCAGGATCGTAAAGATCCAGAAGCGGCGGCTCCTCCAGAAGGTCCATGTTCGCGGCCCAGAGCGAGCCAATGGTCCCAACGTCCTTCCAGTACCCGTGGAAGGCGTAGGCATACATGCGCTCGCCTTGCTTGAGCATAGCGGGGATGATGTTCTGCCCGAAGTCATTTTCGGAAGCCGCATCTTCCGCGTCCGCCTGCATGTATTTCTTCAGCAGCGGCCAGTCGAATATATATACGCCCATGCTCGCAAGATCACTCTTGGGCTCCTTGGGCTTTTCGTCGAAGGAAACGACGCGGCCGGCCTCATCCGCGTTCATGATGCCAAAGCGGTGCGCCTCGGATATCGGCACCTGGAACACCGCGATGGTGCAGCCCGCCTTTTGCCGCTTGTGGTAATCGAGCATGGCGTTGTAATCCATTTTGTAGATATGATCGCCGGAGAGGATGAGCACATACTTGGGATCGTACTGGTCCACAAACATCTGATTTTGGTAGATGGCGTTGGCGGTGCCGGAATACCACTGCCCGCCTTTTCCCTTGACATAGGGCGGAAGCACGAATACGCCGCCATTGTTGCGGTCCAGGTCCCAATGCTGGCCGTTCCCGATGTAGGAGTTCAATTCAAGGGGCTGGTATTGCGTCAATACGCCGACGGTGTCGATATCCGAATTGACGCAGTTGGAGAGCGGGAAATCGATGATGCGGTACTTGCCGCCAAAGGGCACCGCGGGCTTTGCCATGTT
>JAEZIE010000188.1 GCA_023416175.1 Bacillota bacterium | reverse complement strand
TCCGCCTGCAGGCGGCGCATAAGGTCCTCCGGGTCGATATCGATGAATGTAACTTGCTCGGCGTTATCAAATACCGCATCGGGTATGGTTTCCTCTGCCGCCTGCCCGGTCAAGGCTCCAATCAGTTCATTCAGGCTTTCTATTTGCTCCAGCCCAACGGTGGCGTATACGTCAACCCCGGCGTTCTGCAGTTCCTCTACGTCCTGATAACGCATCTTGTTGCGGCTATTTTCCGGGTTTTTGCGGGCGATATCGTCTATGACAATCAGGGCAGGCCTGCGCTTCAATGCCGCGTCCAGATCAAGCTCTGTCGGCTGCGGTGAAATACAGGGAAGGCCATGCAGCAGTTCCGCAGTCTCCGGGAACGCATGGGGCGAGACGGACCCGACGAGTACGTCTACCCCGCTCTTATACAGCCCCAGCGCGTCATCTAGCATGGCGTAGGTCTTGCCCGAGCCCGGCGCATAGCCGAAGAACAGCTTGAGCCTGCCCCTTCTAGTATCCCTGTGCGGCCATTCCGGCGTCCCCTTTTGTGCCATCCCTTCCAATGTGGCTACCCCCGCCTCCAGATATTCTTATGATTGCGGCCCCAGCAGTTCGCTAAGTTCCTGCTGGTGCGTCACGCCGGTGAGCGAAATGACCTTGTCCCCGGCAAGAAGCACCGTGTTACCGCGGGGAAGGATCAGTTCCGTGCCCCGTATCACCGCCACCAGGACGCATTCTGTTGGCAGTTTGATGTCCACAAGCGGATGCCCCACCACCCTGGAGGTGTTGGAAACGGTCTTTTCCACCAGGGAGTATTGGCCCTGATGAAGGTTTAAGAGCGTCATCATGTCCCCCAGGGAGAGTTCTTCCGCCACCAGGCGCGCCATGAGGTCCGCTTGATTGAGCGCGGCGTCAACACCCATGATGGGGGTAAAGAGCCAGGCGTTCTTCGGGTTGTTCACGCGGCCCACCACGCGACGTACGCCGTATTCCAGCCGTGCAAGCGTGGCGATCACAAGGTTGGTTTCGTCCGATCCGGTCACAGCGGCTACAACGTCCGCATCTTTTATGCCCGCGGCCTCAAGTACTTTTGTATCAGTACCGTTGCCCATCAATATGATGTCCTCGGGAAGATCCCGCAATAGCGGCGCGTGGCGCGACTCGCGCTGCTCCACTACCGTTACCTGATGGGAACGGCCAAGAAGCAGGCCAGCAAGATACGCGCCTACCTGGCCGCCGCCTACAATAATGACCTTCATACGCTCACATCCCCTTTCCGTCGTTGTAGCCTAATAGGCGCCTAAGCCGCCCGGTAGAAGCGATCGCCACAGCGATATAGAGCATATCCCCGCGCGCAAATACCGTGCCCATGGTGGGCAGTATGGTTTTGTTTTCCCGCTCAATGGCCACAACATGGATCTCACCCAGCGCGGTCAGCTCATTGACCTTGTGGCCAATTAAAAGCGCCGGGACTTCCATTTCGACGATCTCCACATCCCCCTGCCCCAGGCTCAATACCGTGTTGAGCGGGGAATAGCTTAAAAGATCCGTCGCGCGCTTGATGCCCCATGTGGTGGAGGAGATGGTCTGAATGCCCAGGCGCTTATAGATTTCCGCCTTGCGGCGGTCGTACAGCCGCGCCACCACCTTGGGCACATGGTAGATCTCCCGCGCCATGCGGGCGATAACGGCGTTGGATTCATCGCTGGCGGTAAATGCAGCCACAGCGTCGGATTTTTGAATATTCGCTTTTTGGAGGATTTCTTTATCAAACCCCACGCCCTCTATTGTGGTCCCTTTGAAGGGAGCGTCCAGCCGTTCAAAGGCGGTTTTGTCCGAATCGATGACCGTGACGCTGTGCCCGGCCTTGCTCAATGCTACAGCAAGACCCGAACCCATACGCCCGCACCCCACTACGATGATCCTCATGTTGACCACTCTCTCTTTCATTCGGTTTGTACCCCGGCTTTATGCTGCACCCGCTTGCGGCGTATGACTTTGCCGATTTCCTCTATCAACAGTACGAACGGCGGTATAAACACCAGGAACGCCCAATCCTGCAGCCTGAGCGGCGCTGTGTTGAAGACGTTGTTGAGGAATGGTACGTAGCTTAATAGCAACAGCAGTACGGCCTCCACGGCAATACCGATGAGTATCAGGCGGTTGGTGGTGAAGCCCGTCTTGAACATGGAGGCCTTATCGGTCCTACAATTGAACACCATGCCCACCTGGGCCATCACGATGGCTGCAAACGTCATGGTTGTCGCCGCAGCATAAACGGGACCCGAAGAGGCCAGGGGCATGCCAAGACGCCAGCCATGCGTCCAGTACAGGAAGAAGAATGCTGCCATACTCAGCGCCGCTTCCACCATGCCGTAGTAGAAGAACGCACGCACAAACAGCTTTTTCGTGAGCAACGGCTCCTTCTGCGAACGGGGCGGTACTTCCATAATGCCCGCCTCAGGCGCTTCCGCGCCCAAGCCCATACCCGGGACCATATCCGTACCAAGGTCGATGGCAAGCACCTGCATAATGGTCAACGGCAGCGGGATGGCCCCGCCGGAGAATAGGTAGAATACCACAGGTATGGCTTCAGGCACATTGCTGTTGAAGATATACAGCGCAAACTTGCGGATGTTGTTGTATACCGCGCGTCCTTCTTCCACCGCGTTGACGATGGAGGCAAAGTTGTCGTCCGTAAGGATCATATCCGCGGCTTCCTTGGCGACGTCCGTGCCCGTAATCCCCATAGCCACGCCGATATCCGCTTTCTTGAGCGCGGGAGAGTCGTTCACGCCGTCGCCCGTAACGGCCACCACATGCCCCAGCTCCTGAAGTGCGGAAACCACCTGCAGCTTCTGCTCGGGCGCGACGCGGGCAAACACCACCTGGCCGGAAAGGGCTTGCTTTAAATCCTCCGTACTCATCTTCTCCAACTCCACGCCGGTGACGATGCGTACGTGCTCCCCTTCCACAATGCCGATGCGGCGAGCGATGCTCTCCGCCGTCAGGCCGTAATCGCCCGTAATCATGATGATGCGGATGCCCGCTCGGTGGCATTTTTCCACCGCTTTTGCGACCTCCGGCCGCGGTGGATCCACCATGGCGACAAGGCCCAGGAACGTCATATCCTGCTCAATCAGCTCAGGTGTATAATCGCTCAGGCTGACGGGCAGGTCCTCTACTCCTTCGAGAGAGCGGGTAGCAATGGCGAGTACCCTCAGGCCGTTTCTTGCGTACTGGTCGTTGGCGGTCATGATGCTCGCGCGAAGCTCTTCCGTCATGGGCGCAATGCCGCCATGGAGGAGGACACGCGTGCAAAGCTCCATCACTTCCTTGGGCGCACCCTTGCAATAGGAAACACGGCCCGACTGCGTATGATGGATGGTGCTCATGCGCTTGCGGCTGGAGTCACACGGCAGCTCTCTGATGCGCGGCAGTGTCGCACGAAGCTGATCCAGTAGGAGCCCCTGCTTTTGGGCCAGCACGATGAGCGCAGCCTCTGTCGGGTCCCCCAGCACCTCAAAGCGGCTGCTTTCACCGTTTGGCGGTACCAGACGGGCATTGCAGCAAAGCGCCGCAGCGCCAAGGAGTTCGCTGACCGGCTGGTCTGCCCGGTCCACTAAGGTTCCGTTATACAATACGGCGCCGTCTTTTGCATCGTAACCTACGCCGCTTACTTCAAACGCGCGCTCCGATGTCCAGACGTTGCTCACCGTCATCTCGTTCTGGGTGAGCGTACCTGTCTTATCCGTACAAATCACAGTGGTGCATCCGAGCGTTTCGACTGCCGAAAGGCGTTTGATGAGCGCATGGCGCTTGGCCATGCGCTGTACGCCCATCGCAAGCGAAAGCGTGACGGTGGGCAGCAAGCCTTCCGGGATAAACGCCACGATCATGCCCATTGCGAACACAAACGCCACGGCGATATGAGTGCCCGCAAGCAACATAGAGAGCAGGAAGAACGCTACGCCAATGCTCACCGCAAGTATGGAAACGGTCTTCGTGATCTTGCCCATTTCCTTTTGCAGAGGGCTTTGCTCCTCCTTGAGCGACTGGGTGAGTCCCGCGATCTTGCCAAACTCCGTCCGCATGCCGGTAGCGAACACCACCGCCTTGCCGGTACCACCTGCCACCGTCGTTCCCATGAACACGATGTTGGGCTGTTCCGCGCGGGAAAGGTCGGTTCGAAGGATTGCATCCCGTCCTTTGTGTACCGGATGCGATTCACCGGTGAGCGTGGACTGGTTGACCCGTAAGTCGTTGTCTTCCACCAGACGGGCATCTGCGGAGATCCGGTCGCCCTCGTTTAAAAGCAGTACGTCGCCGGGGACAAGCTCTTCGGCCAGGATGCGCTGCTCCTCACCATCGCGAAGAACACGCGCATAGGCGGGCAGCATCTTCTTAAGGGCCTCCGTAGCCTTGCTGGCGCGAAACTCCTGCCAGAAGCTGAAAACGCCATTGATGATATTCACCATCCAAACCGCAAAGCCTAGCTCCGGCAGCTTCGCCATAAAGCCCACGATACCTGATATCCATAGCAAAATCGCCATCAAGTGCGTGAAATTGGAAAGGAAGCGTACGATGAGCGGCGTACCCTTCTTTTCCTGCAGCTCATTTTTCCCATAGGCCGAAAGCCTTTTTGAGGCTTCTTCGCCCGTGAGCCCTATCGAATTTGATGCTAACGCGGCAAACACCTCGTCCACGGCCAGCCGATGGATGTTGGCGTTCATCTCGTTTTGTTCTTTGAGTTCATTTCCATTATACAGCATATCGCCGCGCACACACCCTTTTTCTGCGCTCTATCCGCATATTTTGTTGCGATTTCGTTTCCGTGTCCGTCTCATCCTTTTGGCATGAGTATACCTGCTTACAAATAAACGCAGTATGAAGGATATCTTACGCGCAATAAAGATTGTATAAAGATTTACAGTGTATGTATAAGGATTGTCCAAAGAATAGCCTGTCCTATCAAGTTTCCGCCTATTCCCGCATAGTCATTTTATATACACGCAGTGACAGGGGGGAAAGCGCCATGGAGAATAACCGCACCATGGAGACCATCAACCGGCTCAACGCCGCGTTTGAGGCGGATGGGTATAAAATCGTAAAGGTGTATACTTACGCAGGACGGGTCGGCGCAATGGCGGCGCACCGGCATATCCTTTCGTATGACACAGGCCGGGGCAAGCGCTGCTGCTATGTGGAGGGAACGCCGTACGAACGGGGGTACCTCTTGGGCCTGCTCTGTGAAAAAGAAATGGCGGACATGGCCGTCCGCTTCACGGACAACGTGATATTCGACTTTCTGGATATTGAGTTCCTCAACCGCTTCCCGCTCATTCAGAAGCTGTTGACGGAACTGCTCTATGAGCTTTCGGAGCATACGTTTGATGCGTTACCCGAGCATATCCATTCGGAAATTTCCGGCATGCTAGACGGCTGCAAAAAGGCAAACCCCAGAACCAAGGTAACAAAAAAACGCCTCGTCGTGATGAACGTGGCGTTTGATGTGCTGTGCGCTCTTGTCTATTCCGGCGACTTCTTTCAAAAACGGGCCCCGGCGGTAACGGCGAACTCGATCAAACTGACCATGATGTGCAACGCGTTCTCCGTATTTGGAGCAGCGGCAAACGGCGGCCATTATTTTGCGCGGGATTTCATGTTCGCTTCCGGCGGCGTGTTCCAAAACAACCTCTGTCATGTGATCCATGTGCCGGCAGAACAGCCCGATGCCGCGCTCTACCCCTATGTAAGCGTCACAGCCCCCGGCATGGCAGGCAGCATCAGCGCCATGAACGAGAACGGCGTGGCGATAGGCGTCAATATGTCGCCGGGGGCAAACTGCAACCCCTCCGCAGTGGGGATAAATTCTCTGCTGCTTGCACGCGACGCCGTCCTGTACGGGGGGAATATCCGGGCGGCGGCCGACGTAATTGTAAACGCCGACCGCGGGGTTGCATGGAACTATGTCCTTTCCGACGGCACGCTGGACCTCGCGTGTACGGTGGAAGCGGGCATGTCCGCCAACCGTATGGATCTTTCAAACTATCCAGCACCCGAACTACGCCCGTTTTTGCCGGATGAAACATACTTATTGGCCCACCCCGGCGCTCCATTCAAAAACGGAGCGATGGTGCGATGGTGCAGCGCACCCTACCCCAGGGAATACCTCGCGTATAACCCCGAGCTCTGGAAGGACTATCAGAAGAAGACCAAGGACGCTTCCATCACCCTCTACCCGGATGCGTTCGCTCCGGATGGATTTATCAACCGCACGCCGGAGCAAAAAAACTGCCCCTCCAGCTTCTATTTTGCGCCGGAGCGGGCAGACGGGAACATACATGTGACCGGCAACCACTTCGTACTACCGCCCATGCGCTATTGCACCATGGATCCATGGACTGCGATGGTGGTCCGGGGAAATGTCAACGACATCCAGTGGCGCTATGATACGCTCAATTATGAAATCCGGTCCACACTGGAGGAAAAGGGCAGCATCGGGTATGAGGACGCGAGGCGGATCGCCGATTTCCTTGCGCCGTATGGCAAGTATCCGGCATATTACGCAAAGAACCCCAAAAGCCTGGATGGGAAACAGACCCGCATTGAAGGGTGCGTTTCCCTCTTTGACCTCAAGGCAAAAACCGTGGAAAGCCACTACGGATATTACGGGGACGGCTGGATACGGACGACGATTAAAAACTACCTGCCGCCGGTATCATAAAAGCTAACAAAAGACCCGTATTTCTTATTTAGAAACGCGGGCCTTTGTCATACAATCTTGGTTGATTTCTTAGGCGGGGTTGGGCGCGCCAACCGGGCATACGCTCGCGCAGGCACCACAATCGATGCAAGCATCGGCGTCGATGACATAAATGCTGTCACCCTGGGAAATAGCGTTGACCGCGCATTCGCTTTCGCAAGCGCCGCAGCTGATGCATTCTTCATTAATTACATATGCCATTGTTCGTTACCTCCATATCATTTGGTTCTATTGTAACATGCATATGTCAAAATGCAATGTACAAAATGTAACACAGCACCTTCATTTGTTGCGTTAGATAACCCTTGCCCGCTGACATGCGTTCTTCTCATAATGCATATAACCCACAAAAACAACGGATAATATGGTACTTTCTATGTATATACCTACATAAAGACAGCGCGGTCAATCTCATGACCGCGCGTTCGTTTTACAGATATTCCCTATCAGTTCCTGCATTTGCAGGAACGCACCGTCTTACACTTCCGCAGGAGGCGGGGTGTTTGTATGCTTTCTGCGGCGGTTCCGGTTGCCCCTATGATTGCGAGGCTTTTGCTGCTGGCCTTCCGCATTACCTTCCTCCTGCTGCTGCGGGCGGGGCTGCTTTTGTTGCTGCGGCCGCGGCTGGGCGCTTTGTTGCGGTCGGGATTGGGCGCTTTGCTGCGGTCGCGGCTGGGCGTTATGTTGCGGACGCTGCCCTCCCTGTGGCCGGGGCTTTTCGCCCTGCTGATTTTTCTCCTGCCCGGGACGGTCCTGCCGGGGCTGATCTTCGCGCCGGGGCTTATTATGCCTGGGCTGTTGACGGAAACCATCCTGCTGCCTTGGCGCGGGGTTGGGTTCCTGCTGCGGCTTTTCCGGCATGGAAGGCTTTGTTTCCGGCGTATGCCCGGTTACAAAGCGAAATTCCTCTTCTTGGGGCTCCTCTTCCGTTTCGCGCGCTTTGGCGTGGGCCACAAGCTCTAAACGCACGGCTTCCTCTTCCTCCGGCGTTCCGGGCTTGCGCACCACGGAAAAATGGTACTCACGAAGGTCGGGTGTGCCATCCGGCATGGTAATGCGCACCTTGGTCTTTTCGGTAATCACGTTGTTGTCGATCACAATGCCCCGTCCGTCGGGCGTAATAACATCCTTGCCAACACGCGGCATGAGCTTGCGCATGCTCTCATACGCGTCCTGCTCGTATTTAAGGCAGCACATCAGCCGCCCGCACAGACCTGAGATCTTGGTGGGGCTTAAGCTAAGCTTCTGCTCTTTGGCCATCTTGATGGAGACCGGCTGAAAATCAGCCAGGAAGGTCTTGCAGCAGACCGGCAGGCCGCAGGAGCCTAGGCCGCCGAGCATCTTCGCTTCATCCCGTACGCCGATTTGCCTTAATTCGATACGGGTCTTGAATACAAACGCAAGATCTTTTACAAGTTCGCGGAAATCCACGCGCCCTTCGGATGTGAAGAAGAATGTGATTTTGCTGCCGTTGAACGTGTATTCCACATCCACCAGCTTCATATCCAGCGTATGCTGTGTGATCTTTTCCTGGCAGACAGAGAATGCCTCCTGCTCCAGCTGGAGGTTGCGTTCATGAATTTCCTTATCCTCCGGGGTGGCGACGCGCATGACCTCCTTAAGAGGGGCCACGATCTGCTCTTCCGGAACTTCACGCGGGGAAAGCACTACGTCGCCATATTCCACGCCGCGGGAGGTTTCCACCACCACGCCGTCTCCTTCGCTAATAGAAAGCTCGCCCGGATCAAAATAATACATGCGCCCAGATTTCCGAAAACGGACGCCGATTACCCTTTTTGTCATATGTTATCAAAGCCTTTCAAAGTGAACGCCCTATTTGTTGCATGAAATGCCGCCAAGACCGGTCACGAGCGCGTCCATCGTCAAGGACGGATGTGCCGCAAGTATTCGCACTTGGGCCGACAATATCAAATCAATCATATCCTGAATCTGCTTAATTGTAAAGCGTTGGGCCGATTTCGAAAGCTTTTGCGCCTCGTCCGTGAAGGCGAGCGGTAAAAGACCAATCCGGATGCGCAGCATGTCGTGCGCGAGCGCCTCCATGATCCGCAGGCAGTAACGCGCGGTCTGGCGCTTTTCTTCCGTAGCGGTGCGTTTTTCTTCCGGCGGGGCAACCAAAGCGTTCAACAGCTCCCCAACGGCTCCGTAAGGCGGCAGGGAGGCCGTAATCGCCTCATAAAAAAGCCGCACCGCCTGCGGTACAAACGCCATGTGCGCCTCGGAACAGAGTTCTTCGGCCAGCACGGAAGCGCCGTTTGAAAGCCTGACAGCAAGGCGGGCCGCTTTCTCAGAAGCGCCCTTTTGCACAAACGCGGTAACCAGCGCATCCTCCGGCTCCGCGCCCAGGCGCACGGCTACGCAGCGTGAGCGGATGGTGGGCAATAGCCCGGCCTCAAGCCCAGTAAGCAGCAGCAGGGCGCCATGAGGAGGTTCCTCCAGCGTCTTTAGCAGCGCGTTCTGCGTGGTTTCGGACATGTTGTGCGCATCTAAGAATACCACGGCGCGCCTGCCGGAAACGGAACGCGCCCCAAGCTCCGCCTGTAGGGCCCGAAGCGTGTCGATGGGAACCGCCTTGGGACCCAGCACATAATAATCCGGGCAGCTACTAAGCGCATCCTCATGATAAAGCCCAAGATGGGCCGCTGCCGCCTGCCGGGCCAAGGCCGCATACGCGCTGCCCTCCGGCCCTGTGAGCAGGATAGCGTGCGGAATGTGCCCATTCTTGATGGCCTCGTTCAACCGTTTGGCAGTCAGCTCATTGGACATATTTACTCCTTTAATCGTCTAGGAGCAGGGCCTGGAGTTCCTCCACGCTCTTTGCAAGATGGAGCGGATTGTAAGCCGAAAGCTCCTCTTCCGAGCCAAAACCGTAGAGCACGCCGATGGCGGGCATATGAACCGCATCCGCGCCAATCATATCATACATCCGGTCGCCCACCATCACGCAGCGGGCGGGGTCAAAGCCTGTCCTGTCTAAGAGCGCCTGCATGATATCCTCTTTTTCCAGCAGACTCTTTTCCGGGTCCGCACCGCTGATAAAATCAAGATGCGGCAGCAAGTCCAACATCTCTGCCTGTTCCTCGCAGGTATGCTGCAATTTGCAGGTAGCAACGCCTGTGTACATTCCGGCCTTTTGCACGGCCGCAAGCATTTCCTTGACGCCCGGATACGCCTGCAGCATTGGGACGGCTTTCTCAGCGAATATCCTGCGGTACACTGCAATTGCGTGATCAAGCGTTTTCTCGTCAAAGCCGAACACTTCCGGGAAGAACTTATGGATGGGCGGTCCCACGCACGCACGCAGCTGCGCCTCAGGCATTGGGGCATGCCCCATTTCCTGCAACATCAGCTGAAGCGTAAGTACGATACCCGGGCCGCTGTCCACCAGCGTGCCGTCAAAATCGAATATGACCGCCTGATACTTTGCCATATAAATCTCCTAAAATAATATTTGACGTGCGGGTTACCCCCGCACGACGATTGCATGTTCCTGCGCGCCGAACAATTCCGCGCCCAGTGCCTGCTGAGACTGTAAAAACGCCACGGCTTCCTCCGTGATGCGCTCCCCGGGCGTCCACAGCGGGATGCCGGGCGGATATACGCCCACGGAATCCGCAGCCACCCTCCCTACGCAGGCGGCAAGGGGAAGCGCTTCTTTTTGTGCGCGAACGGCCTCGCGCACCGGCATGACCCGCTCAAACCCCGGATACTCCGCGGGCATTTGCGGCGGAAGCTCCGTTCCATACGGAAGCGTACACAGGCCATCCAAAAGCATTTCATACCACACGGGATCATCGGTGGGCGTACAGATGCACGTTACGCGGCGTACATCCGAAAGCTCCACATAGACATTCCGCTCCTCCAGCGCGCGCCGCGCCACAAACCCCGTAATGCCGCGCCCGCTTACGTCCACGGTCACGCGGGTGGGATCGATATGCGCGATCCCCGCCGAGCCAATCACGGACTGCGGCAATATGGAAAGGCCCAACAGGCCGTCTATGCTTGTTGCAAGCGTATGGCAGACGTTGACGGCCTGCGTCCAGCCGCGGGAATGGTTTGCGGTATAGAGTGCCCAATCCAGCGACGCTAGCAGCAGGTATGAGGGCGAGCTCGTTTGGACCAGGGAAAGCGCTTGCTGTACGTCATGCAGCTGCATGCTTTTGCCCACATGCAGCATTGCCGCCTGACCCAAGGCGTTCATCGTTTTATGCGCGCTGTTGACCCATGCGTCCGCATGGCCAGCGGGCGTCGGTGGCAGCGCCTCTGAAAACGGAAAATGCGCGCCATGCGCGGCGTCCACAAACAATAGCGCACCATGCGCGTGCGCAACACGGGCAAGCGCTGGAATATCCGCGCATAACCCGTAATAATTGGGCGAGGTCACAAACACGGCGTCGGCAGGCTCTTCATTAAGCGCCAGCTCCAGCGCCTCCGGCGTGACGCATCCCCACAGACCGAATTTTCTCTCATAGGCGGGCTGTACAAAGCAGCACGCATGCCCGGCAAGCGCAACGCCGGAAATGGCGGAGCGGTGGCAGTCCCTACTTAACAGAACACGCGCCCCCTGCGGCAGGGATAAAAGCATAGCGAGTATTCCCGCCGTCGCGCCGTTTACCAAAAAAAACGTATGGCTTGCGCCGTATTGCTGCGCATAGGCGCGCTGCGCTTCCGCGATAATGCCGGAGGGATTGTGCAGGTTATCTGAAAAAGAGAGCTCCGTAATATCCCACTGGGCAAGTTCGGGCCGCATAAAGCCCGCCATTCCCCGGCCTTTATGGCCGGGCATATGGAAACGCGCCACCTGCCCTTGCGCATATGCGCCAAGTGCATCCGGTAAACGCGAAGGCTTTTGCATATGCTCCCTTTCTTTGCCGCGCCGTTTCAACATTGGCTTTTCTAAGATTTGCACGGTCTTTTCATCGTTCCGACGCTTTTATGATATAACAAGGCTTGACTTACCGTCAACCAAATACAAAAATTAAACGCGAGCGTAAGAGCGAGCATTTAGGAGATTTTATCTGCTTGGAAGGGATAAAGTTCATAATTCAAAAAGAGTTGATGTTGCGATAACCTATATAGCTGCGGTAATATGGTTTGCGAGCCGTTCCTCAGTAGCTCAGCGGTAGAGCATCCGGCTGTTAACCGGAGTGTCGCAGGTTCAATCCCTGCCTGGGGAGCCA
>JAEZIE010000240.1 GCA_023416175.1 Bacillota bacterium | reverse complement strand
GTTTCGGACCAGAGGATGATACGCTTCCCCTGCCCCGTTGCAAGCGCCGCGCCAAGCTCAGAATGCGTTCCCTTGCCGCCAGGTAGCAGCAACAGCACAAGATCTGCTCTCACCACCGCCTGAAGCTCCGTGGAAGAGACGTGCTGCATGCGCTCCGGCCCTTCGCGCCGGATATCGCCATGCCCTGTCCAGTCGTATGTGCGCGTGTGAGCGCTTAGCGCCTCCGCTGCCAGGCTGACGCGTCTGGCGTTTTCCAATCCGCTTGCGATGTAGTAGTTCATTTTGTTATTAAGTCCTCTTTACGCAGACCCGGTCCCGGATCGCCCTGCGCCCAATGCCTGCGGCACAGGCCGATGTATTTGTCATTTGCGCCCAGTACCACCTGTTCGCCGACTTTGGTGATGCCGCCTTTTCCGTCGAGACGCGCGTTGAATGTCGCTTTCCTGCCGCACCAGCAGATGGTCTTGACCTCTTCAATGGTATCCGCCCAAGCCATCAGCCATTCGCTGCCCTCAAAGAAGTTGCCCTGGAAGTCCGCCCTGAGGCCGTAGCAGATGACGGGAACATCGTATACGTCCACAATCTTAACCAGAAATTCCACTTCGCTTTTACTCAGGAACTGTGCTTCATCCACGATGATGCAGTCGTATTTGTGCGCACGCACAGCCTCCTCATTCAGCTCATGAAACAGCTGGCACTCCCCTGAAAGCCCGCAGCGCGACGCAACCAAGTGTTCCCCGTCCCGCTGGTCGATGGCGGGCTTAAGTAAAAGCGCCTGCTGCCCGCGTTCGCCGTAATTGTGCTTGACCATCAGCGCATTCGCACTCTTGCTGGAGCCCATGGCCCCGTATCGGTAATAGAGTTTTGCCATTCACTCGCTCCTTAACGGCTGCCCTTATCGTAGGGCTGGCCGGAGGCACGCGGTGCCTGCGAGTTCTTGGAGGTAAATGCAAGTACAATGAGTGTGGCGATGTACGGGATCATTTTATAAATGTAGCTGTTGATGCCAAGGTCCAACAACACGGGAATGCCGGAATAAGAAGAGGAAATGGTCTTCATCAGGCCAAAGAACAACGCCGCGAAGAGGATTCGCATCGGCTTCCATTGGCCGAATATCAGCACAGCGATCCCCAGGAACCCGTAGCCCGCAACCGTCGCGTTAAAGTTGGTAGAGGTGGGAACCACGAATACCAGACCGCCCAAGCCCGCGAGCATGCCGGATATGATAACGCCAGCATAGCGCATTTTGTATACGTTGATACCTACCGAATCCGCCGCTTGGGGATGTTCGCCGCAGGCACGGAGTCTCAGACCAAAGCGTGTTTTGTACATCACCACCACTGCCACAATGAGTATGGCAAAGCCGATATATGTCGTGATGAAAGACTGCTTAAAGAACAGATCCCCCAACACGGGAATCTTGCTTAAGATCGGGACCTCCGCAATACGGAACGTGTTGTTGAACGTAATCTGCTGTACGCCGTTTTCCTGGATCATGCGCGCCGCAAACACGGCAAACGCAGGCGCGAACATGTTAAGCGCCGTACCGCTGATTGTTTGGTCCGCCTTCATATTGATGGCGGCGTAGGCATGCAGCAGCGAAAAAATGCCGCCGGAGATTGCCGCGATGAGAGTGGCGCACAGAAGCAGGACCTGTCCGTCCATAACCCCCATCCTCTGCATCACGTTAATAAACAGGATACTGGAGAACCCGCCGATGATCATGATACCTTCCAGCGCAATGTTGACAACGCCACAGCGTTCGCTGAACAGCCCGCCCAAAGCAACGATTAAAAGAGGGATGGAAAACATCATCATCTGCTGTACGAGGAAATACAGGATATCCATTATTCTTTACCCTCCTCTTCAGTCTTTTCAGCTTCAAAGGCGGACGTGCTTGGCGTGCCCGTATCTACGATCTGAAGCACATCCTTGGCACCGGTCACTTTTTTGACTAGCGTCCGGAACAGCAGCGCGAACGCACTAAAGTAAATGATTGCCGCCGTAATGATGTCGATGATTTCCACCGCAAAATCCAGCCTCTGGAGATATTCGCCGCCCATTGTGATGTAGGCGATGAACAATGCCGAGAAAATGATGCCAAGCGGGTTGTTAAGGCCCAGCAACGCCACGGAGATGCCGTTAAAGCCATCGCCCAGAAGCATGTCCACCACCTTGTAACGCCGCCCGTTTGCGCCGGAAAGATATACAAGGCCGCCGCCAAGGCCCGCCAGCGCGCCAGATATGACCATGGAAAGCACGATATTGCGCCGCTCGTTGATGCCGGCGTATTTGCTTGCATGGCGGTTATACCCGCACGCCTTCAGTTCATAACCAAACGTCGTTTTGTTGAGCACGATGTATATGACAACTGCGACGGCGATTGCTATGAATATGCCATAATTGACAGTTGAGCCAGGAAACAGCGTCTCTAAAAACCCTTTGGGAATAACAGCCGAAGCTGCTGTATTGGCAGAAAGGTTCATCGTAGAGTCAAAAAGCGGTGGCGCGGCTTTGAATACCGGAAGCTTCATCAGGAAGTTCACCACGAACAGCCCGATGTAGTTCATCATGATGGAGGAAATGACCTCGTTCACGTTGAGGTACGCCTTGAAGAGACCGGGTATGAGCGCCCATAGCCCCCCCGCAACCGCGGAACCTATTAACGCCACGATCCAGTGCCAGGGAGCCGGTAAAAACGTCCATTTGATGCCGATAAATATCGCCATAAACGCGCCCACCGTAAACTGGCCGGATGCGCCGATATTGAATAAACCCGTCTTAAACGCAAAGCCGACTGAAAGGCCCGTCATGATCATGGGAACAGCATAATAGAATGTCTGGCCGACACCCTTTGCGCCGCCGCCAAAGCCGCCCTCCAATATGATACCAAGTCCTTGCACGGCTTCTTTTGAGTTACTGATGAGCATAATAAGGAACCCAAATACCATGCCCACTAAAATCGCGGCAACGGAAGAAGCGGCGTTTGTAAAGCCTGCACTTCGAACTAAGCTCTTTACTTTTTTCATTGCGCCTGCCTCCTTTTGGAGCCCGCCATATAAAGGCCCAACTCCTGCACGGTAATCTCTTTGGGATCAAACTCACCTACGATCGCGCCTTCGTAAATCACAAGGATACGGTCGCTAACATTCATCACCTCGTCCAGTTCCAGGGAAACTAAAAGCACCGCCTTGCCCTGGTCGCGCTGGACGATCAATTGCTTGTGGATATATTCGATTGCGCCTACATCCAAGCCTCTGGTGGGCTGCACAGCAATGAGAATCTCGGGATCGTAATCAATTTCCCTGGCGACGATGGCCTTCTGCTGGTTGCCTCCGCTCATGCTCCGCGCGGAAGTAATGGGACCCTGTCCGCTGCGGATGTCAAAACGCCCGATAAGCGCTTCGGCATAAGCGCGTGTCTTTTTAAAATTCCGGAAACCGCCTTTCTGGAACTCGGGCGTAAAGTATTTTTTTAGCACGAGATTATCTTCCAACGTATAATCGAGCACCAAGCCGTGCTTGTGTCTGTCCTCCGGGATATGCGCCATGCCCAGCACGTTCCGGGCGCGGATACTCTTATGCGTAATGTCCTGCCCGTTTAACAGGATTTCGCCGCTTTCTGGCTGAATAAGACCGGTCAACGCCTGCACAAGCTCGCTTTGACCGTTACCGTCGATACCCGCTATACAGACGATTTCCCCCTTGCGAACTGAGAAGGATACGTTCTCTACTGTTTTCTTGGTATGGTGCCTGGAGGAAACGGTCAGGTTCTTGACCTCAAATACCGGCGCACCGACATTGGGCGCATCCTTGTCCACCTCAAGCATGACCTTGCGGCCCACCATCATTTCGGACATTTCCTCTTTGGTGGTGGCGGAAACGTCTATGGTGCCAATATACTTACCCTTTCTAAGAACCGTACACCGGTCAGCAACGGCTTTAATTTCATTAAGTTTGTGGGTGATGAAGAGGACGGATTTGCCTTCCTGCGTGAGGCCGCGCATGATCTTCATCAGTTCATCGATCTCCTGCGGCGTCAATACCGCCGTAGGCTCATCGAATATCAATATTTCATTTTCACGGTAAAGCATTTTGAGTATTTCAACGCGCTGCTGCATGCCGACGGTGATATCCTCCACCAGCGCGTCCGGATCTATCTTCAGACGGTAACGTTCGGAGAGGGCAATCACCTTTTTGCGCGCCTCCTCCATCCGCAGAAAGCCATTTTTCGTGGCCTCCACGCCCAAAATGATATTTTGCAGCACCGTGAAATTATGGACGAGTTTAAAATGCTGGTGTACCATGCCGATGCCAAGCGCGTTGGCGTCGTTGGGATTTGAGATTTTTACCTCTTTCCCGTCTTTATGTATGGTACCCTGCTCTGGCTGGTAGAGGCCGAACAACACGCTCATGAGCGTGGATTTTCCCGCGCCGTTCTCCCCCAGGAGCGCATGGATTTCCCCCTTTTTCAATTGCAGCGTGATATCGTCGTTTGCAACTATGCCGGGGAATGTCTTGGTGATGTGAAGCATTTCAATGACATAAGAACTCATGCCGTCACTCCTACTCTACATATGTGTGTTGATGCATCTTATTCGAACCACTCATTCGAAGAATAGAGATGTCATGGTTTAATTATACCGGAATATGAACAAAGAATAAACAAGAACTATTGGTCAAACCGAAAAAAGAGGCAGGCAGATTCTGGCCTGCCTGCCTCCTGCTGTTATAAATGGTTATTCAACAACCGTAACCTTGATATTGGGAAGCTCGAGCTTGTCGGCGCTTTCCGCAGTCGTATCTGTGACAATGGTGATTTCCTTGGCCGCGATCTTCGCAAACAGGGCGTCATAGTCCGCCTGCGTGAAGGTAGAGAACTTGGAAGCGGCGAACGGCAGGCCGACGGAATTGTTGGAAGCATCCAAAACAAGACCCTGGCCGCCGGGGAACGTGCCGTCATAGTACTGCTTGATGAGCATCTCGACGCCCGGCGCCAGAGACTTCATCGCAGAGGTGATAACGGTAGCGGATTCGCCGGACTGGTCTACGTCAACGCCGATGCTCTTTGCGCCCGCAGCTTCAGCAGCCGCGAATACAGAGAAGCCCACAGCTCCGCCGCAAGCGAAGATGACTTCGGTGCCGTTTTTGTACCAGGAAGCGGCAAGTGCCTGCGCTTCGGGGGTGGCGTCAAAGCCGCCGGTGTAGTGGTACATGAGGTCAACATTCACGCCCAACTCTTTGGCGGCGTCATTTGCGCCCTGCGCAAAGCCGTAGCCATAGCGGACAACCGCGGGAACCGCCATACCGCCCATGAAGCCCAGCTTCTTGTAGCCGTCCTTCACAGCAGCGTAACCGGCGAGATAACCGGATTCCTGCTCTGCATAGGTAACGCCGACGGTGTTGGGGCCGGTCTTATAGGTGGGCGCGCCGGCAGACCAATCGCCATTGTTGGGGGAACCGTCAAGCAGGATGAAGGAAACTTCAGGAAACTGATCCTGCGCGATGAAGATCGGAGTTTCAAACAGGAAGCCCGGGGTCACAATGATCTTTGCGCCGTTCTGAACAGCAATTTCGATCTGGGCAAGATACGCGTCGTTGGACTGCTCAGTGGGCTGATAATACTTGTAGGTCTTGCCGTTGGCCTTAGCATAGGCTTCAACGCCTTCCCAAGCGCCCTGGTTGAACGATTTGTCATCGATGGTGCCGATATCCGTGATAAGGGCAACCTCAAAACCGGCTGCTGCGGGTTCGGGCGTCGCTTCCGGGGTTGCTTCCGGCGCGGGGGCCTCGGTCACTGCCGGTGCAGGGGGCGCGGGCTGTTCTGTCGGCGTGCAGGCGACAGCGCCAGCAACCATCATCAGCGCCAAAAGTAAGGCAAATACTTTCTTCATTCTGGATTTCTCCTCCTTCAATTTTGTACTGCCGAGTATGCATTGTATATATGTATATACAGCGCACAACCTATTCTAACAAATTCATAAGCAAAAAAAAAGAGGGTAGCAAAAAATGTGTTTCCAATATGCAGGACTTTATCCACCATCCGTAAAAATACAACAAAACTTGCTTGATGGGATCCCCTGCTATTTGCAAAGCCAGTGGTGCAGGAAGCACGAAACTATTCGCGTAGGCATCTTTTGGAACGCTTACCTACCTGATGACAAGGCTTTTGCGAAGCACAGCATCAGGGTATCCTGTTCAAATCCTTCGCTCTTGTAGAGCGCGGCGGCCTTGTCATTTTCTCCATTTACGGATAGCTCCACGGTTTCAAACCCCATGGAGTATGCTGTATGCAGCCCAAAGCGCAGCAGGTTTCTGCCCAAGCCCATTCCCTGGTATTGCGGCAGCACCGCAATCGGCCCGATCTCCGCTCTTTTTTCATCCATAAACGCCTCTATCTGCAATATGCCAATTGGGGTTTCCCTATCCCACAGCATATACAGCCCGCCGCCGAGTTTTTCGTAGGATTCTTCCGAAGCTTTCACCATTTTCGGCGTCAGCTCCGTATGCCAGGAAAACCTCGAAAACGCGCTGTTGCTGATATCGCACCATCGCTGCTCGTCTATTCCCGTCCTCAAGTGTTCCACCCGATATCCTTCCGGGAATGTATGTGGCGGTACGGGTGTCTCTCCACTCCGGGTCAACACCCACGCGTAACGTTCAATCAAAAAATCCAGCTGCTTTAGGATATCGCACACATCCGTCCTTTCCTCGGGCAGGAACAGATATATGCTTTCAATCCCCGCAAGGTCCTTCAATAAGGCATTTAACAGCGCGGAATACGCTTGAAAGGAGCGGGCTTGCGCATGCAGGATGCGAAACCTCCCCTTTTTGTTTTTCCTGAGCGAGCCGCCTAGCATCAGCGACGCCGCGCCAAGGAGTTCCCCCGCGTCACCGCGCAACAGGTACGTTGGATTATCCGCGTCCGGAACAAATTCATTTAACGAGACATTGTCCAAGTAGGACTCATCATGTTCTCGCCGGTGCGCTTTGCAGTAGGCAATAAATTCTGGTGTTGGAATACGGAGCGTTTCAATTTTCATGGTATCCTCCATTCTATGCGGCCATCTGATCATACAATTTCGCACCGCTTCATGTCTTACCGTGCGGTCAGCAGTCCATCATGATCGTAAGGATCTGCTTGTCAGTTTCTTTCATACCGTCCCGGGCCATTCTTCCCACCGAAGAGATGGTATCCTCGATATTTCCTTTCACCAACCCGTCACCGGGGAGATAAGCCTTATTGTTCATCGCCAGCAAATGCGCCATAATGGCCGCATCGAGACTCGCTGCGGTCTTGATACCGCAGGATGGTTTTGCGCCATCGCAGACAATTCCAGAAACATTGGCCAAAGTGTTGGTGATTGTCATCTTGATTTGCGAAAGGCTGCCGCCCGCGAGGTAAGTGATCGCGGCGCCGCTGGCGCATGACGCACTTACGACCCCGCAGAAGGCCGAAAGCCTTCCAATCAATGTCTTCTGATGAATGGTCAAAAGATTGGACAGCACAAGCGCCCGGAGCAGCCGTTCTTCGGTTACACCCTTTTCCCGTGCATATATGATGACCGGGACCGAGGATGCGATGCCCTGATTGCCGCTTCCCGAATTCGTGGTGACGGGAAGCTCGGAACCGCCCATACGCGCCTCCGAAGCGGAGGCAGTGTACGCTTTCATTTTATTGAAAACGCTGTCCTGGCTGCCATTTAATAAGGTATTTCCGATATCCACCCCATATTGGCCATTGAGCCCTTCGTTCGCGATCGCCATGTTGTTTTTGATTTGCTGTTCCAACAGAACTCTGACTTTGTCAAGTTCGACCGTTTGCGCAAAATGATAAATATCATCCACATTCAAAACGCTCCGGTCGGTCAATCTTCCCAAATAGCTTTCGGTCAGAGCGGGCTTCTCATATACTGCTTGTCCATTCTTCTCAATTTTAACGATGTTGGTATGAAAGTCCTGCACTTCCACTTTAACGGTATCCTGCTCCGCAGTAAGCTCGATGATAATATGCAGCGCTCTTTGCGTTTCCAGAGCCGATACTTCACAAATGTCCTTCTTCAAAAGCTCGCATACTTTTTTCGTATGTTCGCTCTTGAGATGAGACAGTACCTCCATCCCGTGATCGGCATTTCCGCCAACAACCCCGGCCAGAGCGCTGACCTCAATCCCCCTGAGTCCTCCTGTGTTGGGAACGATCACGCTTTTTACATTCTTGATAATATTGCCGCTGCAATACACTTTTATTTTGGAAGGAAAACCGCCTAGAATATCTTTTGCCTTTGCCGCCGCAAAAGCAATCGCAATAGGCTCCGTACATCCAAGAGCCGGGACCAATTCCTCCCCGAGGATTGCAAGATACTGTTTGTAAATCAACTCATTCATGTTTTGCTCCCATTGCTTAAGCCTGCATCAGTAGACCGTCACGGCGCTAATAATTGATTATAATACGTTCGGATTCGCCCATAGAAAACTTGAATTTGATTTTTCAAAACGAAACTATGCTTTCCGTAAAGAACACATATCTTAGATTGCCCAACAGCGGTTGTACTTCAATAACCGGCGTCTTCATTGGCGATGAGTAAAATCATCCGTCCTTTTACACTCTGCCCCTGAATGGTTGATAGGATGTTGCACACGCGTTCTTCTGAAAGACAATCCGTGCAATATCCGGATGAAACACACGGCGGGTGATACCCAGCTCTATTTGCATTTTGCGGTGAAGCGATATTCTTTGCTCTCTTAATGGCTTCCTCATATGTTTTCGTAATTTTGTTTTTCCCAACCACAATAAACACTTTATCAGGACCATATGCAAGGGCGGCTGCTCGATTTCCGCTGTGGTCTATATTCACAATTCTCCCGTCTACTGAAACTGCGTTGGACCCCGATATATAGCAGTCCGCCAACAGAGACTTTCTTTTAAGCAATCTGACTTCGTGATCGTTCGTTCCAAGCTCCTTATCGAAGACGATATTGCCCCTAGACTGAAAAGCTTCGGTGACGCCGATATTCTGGAGGGTCTTTGAGTGACCTATTCCGATCGTCGCATCAGTCGGAATCTTGTGTAGCAGATAGTCTTTGACGTCTGTAAAGGCGTCAAACCAAAGCACCTCAATGTTACGCCTTAGAAAGTTATGTTCCAGCGCCTTGATGATATATGAATCATTCGCCACGAGCCTTCGCCACTCTTTCCTGAATTGTTACCTTGATGACGTCCCCTGGTTGCTTGCCGATCTTTGCCCGGATATCTTTCCGGATTCCGATGATATGGCAAGGCGTCCCCATTCTGACAAGGCTTCCTTCATACGGTTCGCCTTCAAAGGTGGCGGTTACGGGAACTCTGCCTTTTCCAAACTCCGCCTTCACATCAAACGGTATTTCGACATACGCGCCGTCCAAATCCGGCACCTTTTTGATTTCCGCTTCAAATTCATACAACTTGCTCATAGATACCCTCTACCGAATCTTGCATTTTGCTGTTGTCATTTTTATGATATCAGTTCCGATGGGAAGAAGCCATTTATTTGTGTCTTTGCCATATTGAATATAGCATGTACCGCTTCGGTCAGAACATGGATTTTTTCATGTGAGAGCATGCTCCCCAATTGCTTTGCGGGATTTAACATATTAAAAGGCATCAGAATGATCCTGACGCCTTTGGACTCTTTGTATCAATTTCTATCTTTCGGCTATACCATTTCCGCCTTTACGATATTCATGATTGTCTTGATTTGGCCCAATACGGTTCCATTGCTTCGGGTGAGATAGCGTTTTTGTAACTCCTCCGAACCAACATGCTCCAACACCTTGTAGTTCAATTCTTCCAAGTACCGTCCGGCGGTGCCCGCCTCTATCCCAAAGCGAATGGCTTCATCCTTCAAGCCCGTATCAATCAGACCTCGCCCATTCTCAACCGTCTGAAAATCAAAACACATCAAGCTGTGGGCTGCCGAATTTGACCGTAGCAATTGCAGCACCCCCCTGACGGTATTCGGATGCAAATAGAACGTGACGCCTTCCCACAGAAACAACGTTTGAAGCGCGGAGTCAAATCCATTGCTGGAAAGCGCCTGCATCAGATCGTCCTGCTCAAAATCAATAGCCACATACCGAACATCTTTATGTACAGAAATTTCACTATTCTCCAAAACGGATTGTTTTTGTTCCTGCGTTGCAAAAGCGTCCACTTCATAGATCGATGTGTGCTGGATGAATTCCGCAAACCGATAGGGTCTGCTGTCATATCCTGCTCCCAAAATGACAATTTGCGGGATTCCTTCTTTTAAGCTCGTAACAAACAGATCGTCAAAATAGCCTGTTCTAGCGAGCACATACTCATAGAGCCCTTCAGGGATCATTTTTTTGATTATATTTCTGACATCGCTATTTTTTAATTGTTCCCGCTTATCATCCGGCAAAAATAATTCGGCCATTTGATCCCTGCATCTGACATTCCCATCATCCTCATAGCACCCCAAGGCCCGCAACGAAGCCGTAACAACGGCTGTATCAGATGTTTTTCTTTCCATGTTTATCCCTCCAAATAAATGATCGAGCAAAACAACCCTGACTCATTCTTTTTCTAACACAGATGCCGTAGTATGGCGAGAGACGGATTTTTTTGGGGGGGAATACATCCCTATAAGTACAGTGCGCTTGCATTATGCATTTGTCAAGAAATAATTGGTAAAAATTTCTTTAAGAACAGATTGACTAATAACTCTCGAGATTGCCGACTGGAAATGCAGATTCCTACGAATGAAAAACCCTGCCGTATACACGACAGGGCATATTTGAAGGGCCCCCGTGCATGAAGAAACGCAGGCAGCTATCATAAATATGTGATCTTAGAAGGCCTCTATTCAGAAAAGGCCATCAATCGTCAAATTCCATATCCCATTCGTTCAATTCTTCAGCCGGTTGCATTCCTACAAGCCGATCCAATTCGGCGTCATCAACCACAGCATATTCCTGATTATAAGGCTGCCCATTGGCCCAAAAGTGATAAAACTCATCTTTTATTCGATGTCCTGCCATACTATACACCTTTCTGGTCATTCATTTTGCTTGAGATACCCTCTTTAGTAATTTCCCTTCCATGCAATGCCTATGCTCTACGTAGAAATCGTTTGCTCCAGCAAGATTTCTACATAATAATGATCCAATTCAAAAGATGTACTAATAGAACAGCTCTATCTATATTCATATAAAGGAAAACGGCAGGAAGGAGTGTATAACGTTGATTAAAGTGAAAGTAAATTTGCGACCCATTGTTCGCAATATAAATTTACCCACTGTTTTGAAAACAACGATGCTTCCGGGTGACTCAACCGAACGATTATTTTTTGCAACCCAGGTAGGAGAGATCTTTTACATAGGAGACGGAGCGATTGGGACTTTTTTAGATATTCGTCCGCGAGTTATAAATCTGGGTGTCTCTACTGGTGGATATGATGAACGGGGATTGCTAGGGATGGCGTTTCATCCCGAGTTTTATAATAACGGTCTTTTCTATCTTCATTATTCGGTAGCTGGATCTCAAGGTCCCGGCGCTCGTTCCGGATCATTTAAACCTGATCCGTGTGACCCCAGAACTTTAAACCTACAGTGGACCAATCGAGAAAGGCAATATGACCATATTGATACGGTTGAAGAATGGATGTTGCAATCGAATGGCCAGCCTCAAAAGCGGCGGACACTGCTGAATATAAGAAGACCATTTTTAAATCATAACGGAGTGAATAGTTTAAACTTTTCGCCTGAAACGGGAAACCTCGTTTTGACAACCGGAGATGGCGGATCAGGCTATGATCCATTTAATTTAGCCCAG
>JAEZIE010000239.1 GCA_023416175.1 Bacillota bacterium | reverse complement strand
ACCGTTTCAACGATTTCCCCGACCGGCGCAAGCTTGCCCCGCCCAACATCCCCGCAGGCAAGTAAACCCTCGGAAGGCTCGATAAACGCGCAGCCCCGCCCGCGAAGGATCTCCATGTTCTTTACGGTAGCCGGATGAAGCAGCATGTTTGTATTCATTGCGGGTGCAATGAGCACAGGCGCTGTGGTAGCTAGGTAGGTGGTCAACAAAAGATCGTCTGCAATCCCGTTTGCCGCCTTGCTGATAAAATTTGCCGTTGCGGGCGCAACCAAAAAAACATCGGCAAGCTTCGCAAGCGCGATATGCTCCACCTCATATGGTGTTTCCCGCGTAAACTGGTCCGTATACACGGGCGCGCGGGAAAGGGTTTCAAGCGTAAGCGGCGTGATAAAGTGTGCGCCGCCCTCCGTCAGGATGACGCGCACATCAATATCTTTCTTGGTGAGCGTGCTCACAATTTCCGCAGCCTTGTATGCCGCAATGGAGCCGGTAACCCCCAGCACCACAGTGGTTTTCTTCTGCATTTTCCTTACCGGAGCGTGTATTCTTCGGGGTATTCGATGTTGATGCGGTCGTGGTACAGATCTTCGACCGCGGCGGTCACAGGGTTTTTATCCCCCAGCTTTTCGGGATCGTTGAGGAGCTGGCGCGCGCGGCGCGCAACAGACATCACGAGCATATAGCGGCAGCCGACCTTGTCTACAAGCTCATTTACACCGGGTTTGTTCATCATACAGGGTCACATCCTTCCAATAACAAACTGATCAAATCATTGCTGCGGGCAACGCGGCTTTTTTCCGCGTGTATGATGGCCTCCAACCCTTCTACGGACTGTTCCACCGTGCAGTTGATCACAACATAATCATAATAGGTAATGCATTGCATTTCCGAGTAGGCGACATCGGTGCGGCGTTCGATGGATTCATCGCTTTCCGTACCGCGGCTCACGAGCCTGCGCTTTAATTCTTCCATGGACGGCGGCGCTAAAAACGCCAATACCGCCTCCGGACATACTTCTTTTACCCTTAGACCGCCCTGGACGTCGATTTCAAGTATAACATCCCGTCCTAGGTCAAGCTGTTCCTGCACGTATTTCTTGGGCGTGCCGTAAGAATGAGTACCGAATACGCGCATATACTCCAAAAATTCATCCTGTTGGACCATGCGCGAGAATTCCTCTGTTGACCGAAAAAAATAGTGTTTGCCTTCCTGCTCCCCCTCCCGCATCGGGCGGGTGGTGACTGATATCGAAAGCGTCATGTTCGGGTTGCTCTCCAGAAGCTTGCGGCACACAGTGCCCTTCCCCACGCCCGACGGTCCCGAAAGAACCACGAGCAACCCCTGACGTCCATCCCTCATAGTGTGCTATCCTCCTAAGCCGCCCCTAATGGGGCGTCATTCCCCAATATCGGCGGTATCCTTGGTATCGAGCCTGTGCGCCACGGTTTCGGGCTGCACGGCGGAAAGCACGACATGGCCGCTGTCCATCATAATCACGGCGCGGGTACGCCGCCCATACGTCGCGTCGATCAGGCGGCCGCGTTCTCGCGCCTCCTGCACGATGCGCTTGATGGGCGCCGAATCCGGGCTGACGATAGCGAGCAGCCGGTTGGCGGAAACAATATTACCAAAACCAATATTAATCAGCTTGATTGCCATGCCTGTCCTCCAGCGGATTATTCTATGTTCTGTACCTGTTCGCGGATTTTTTCAATTTCACCCTTGCCGTTGATCACGGCGTTGGTTAAAAATGCATCGTTTGCCTTGGAACCGATGGTGTTGAATTCCCGGTTCATCTCCTGCACGATAAAGTCCAGCTTCCTGCCCGAAGGCTCACTGGAAGAAAGCGATGTGAGCATCTGCGCCACATGGCTTTTGAGCCGGACGATTTCCTCCTCTATGCTTGCGCGGTCCGCAAAGAGAGCAACTTCGGTCGCAAGACGCGCACGGTCCACCTCGACCGCCCCCAACAGCACCGCAATGCGCTCCTCCAGCTTTAAACGGTATTCCTGTACCACAAGCGGCGCACGTTCTTCGATCTCCTTCGCAAGCTGCAGCACGGTTTGGGTGCGCTGCACAAGATCCTTCTGCAGGCGTTCGCCTTCCACCCTGCGCATGGCCTTTAATTCCTGTACGGCAAGCGCCGTCGCTTCCCGGGCAAGATTAGCCACTGCCTCCCGGTCTTCCTCCGCCTCCAATATGGTGGTCACATCGGGCAGACGAAGAGCGTTCGATAACGTCAGATCGTCCGTAAGTCCCAGATGTTCCGCCGCCTTTCGGGATGCGGCCAGGTAGGCACCCAGCAGCGTCTCATCCACCGTAACCGTGCGGGCGTCCGAGCGCTGGTTGCTGTAGCTGACATAAACGTCCACATGCCCGCGGCTAAGCGCCGCGGAGAGCTCCCCCCTGAATACATCCTCTAGAAAACCAAGATGCCGGGGAAGGCGCATGCCGATATCCAGGTACCGGTGATTGACGGATTTTAGTTCCACAGTCATTTCCCGTCCGTCGCGGGTGACTTTGCCACGCCCGTAGCCTGTCATGCTGCTGATCAAGCGTGCTTCCCCCTTTTACATACTGAAACTATTATAACACAGGAAAAAGAGCTTTGTCGAAGGGTTGCTCCCTTGACACAAAAATAACTTGACGCGGATTTGATCCGGCCTTGTTTTTCTTTTGCCTTCTTATGTTTTCGACACCCTTTGGGGGTGTGGGAGATCGCAATCCACCACAGTCTAATCAAATCTGCCGATTGGTCGTGCAGCTCAAGCTGCACATCATTCCTAGTAGAATACCCGAATGCCATTCGGGTGCATGTGCGTCAGATTTGCAGAGGAAAGTGCGTAAGCGCTCTTTTAGCCTGCCGAAACCCGTTGATGAAGTCCACAGGACTATCAGCGGCCTAAGCCGACAAGCTCCAAAAACGCCGCCTCATCCAGTATGGGAATGTTGAGTTCCAGCGCTTTTGTCAGCTTGCTGCCAGCACTTTCCCCGGCCAGCACGTAATCCGTCTTTTTGCTCACGCTGCTCGCAGCCTTGCCGCCCAGCCGCTCAATCAGCTGTTCCGCCTCGCGCCGCCCCAGTGTGGGAAGGGTGCCCGTCACCACGACCGTCTTTCCTGCGATTGGGCTATACTGCTCCTGTTTTTCCTCAGGCTCAGGCGTTACGCCATGCTGCAGCAGCGAGTCGATCTGCGCGGCGATGGAAACATCGGAAAAGAATGCCACAATGCTGCTTGCAACCACGTCCCCGATATCCGCAATGTCTAGTAGGTCGTCCAAGGTAGCGGCACGTACGCGTTCCAACGTCATAAAGTGGCGCGCAAGCTCCCTTGCCGTCTTGCTTCCCACATTGGGAATCCCCAGCGCGTATAAAAACGCGCCCAGCGTGCAGCGCTTGCTCTTTTCGATGGCGTCGAGTAAGTTCTGCGCCTTCTTTTCCCCAAACCGTTCTAACGGCAAAAGCTGCTCTAACGTCAGCTCATAGAGCTGCGGGATGGCGGAAAACCCGAATTCATCCACAAACTGCTCCGCCGTCTTGCCGGAAAACGTTTCAATATCCAAGGCATCGCGGCTGGCGTAATGCTTGAGCCTGCCTACGATCTGCGGGCGGCAGGAAAGCGAATTGGTGCAGTAAATATGCGCGCCGCGCTGCTCCACATGCGCGCCGCAGGCAGGGCAGCGTTCTGGCTTTTCCGCCGCCGCGCGGGGGACGTCGTCTGGTACGCTTCCTAAAATTTCGGGTATGACATCGTTGCTGCGCCGCAAAAATACCGTAGAGCCTATGCCCACGCGCTTGCGGCGGATATCGTCAAAGTTATTGAGCGTGGCGCGTTTAATGGTAGCGCCCGCAAGATCGACTGGAGTCAAATGGGCAAGCGGGGTCAGCTTCCCGGTGCGCCCTACCTCCCAGGTAATATCCTCCACGGTGGTGGTGACCTCTTCGGCCGCGAATTTATATGCAATTGCCCAGCGCGGGAATTTATCCGTATGGCCCAATACCTCGCGTATGCGGAAAGGACGTACCTTTATAACCATGCCGTCTATCTGGAAATCTAAAGTCCCGCGGGTGTGTTCCACCTCCCGGATATGGGGCAGCAATTCTTCGACCGTATCCGCTTCAATAAAGTAGGAGTCCACAGGAAGGCCGTTTTCTATTAAGAAGGCGCGCATCTCCTCCTGCGTCAGCAGCGTTTCCCCGTCGAGAAAGCCTATGTTGTAGCACGCGCAGTTCAATCTCCGCTGACGTGTTACTTCAGGATCCAGGTTCCGTAGTGCCCCCGCCGCAGCGTTGCGCGCGTTTTTCAAGGGCTCATCCAGCGTGCGGTTAAGTTCCTCCAGCACCGAAAGGCGCATGAACCCCTCCCCCTGCACTTCCATGCGTCCGGAAAAGGGGATGCTCTTGGGCACATCTGAAATGGTTTTCACCTGATCGGGAATGCCTTCCCCTACCTCGCCGTTGCCGCGGGTGGCAGCCTGCGTGAGTCTTCCGTTCTCATAGGTCAGGTTTAGTGTCAGGCCGTCAAACTTGTATTCAAGGGCATAATTGACTTCCGGCAGCGTTTCTCCCGTACGGGCGGTATAATCCCGGCACAACCTCCTTACACGGGCGTCCCAATCGATAAGCTCCGCTTCCGTACGCACCTTATCAAGGCTCCACAAACGCGCGATATGCCGGTGCGGCAAAAAGCCGCGGCTGATTGCCCCGCCCACACGCTGAGTCGGGGAACCCGGCAATACGACGCCCGTCTCCGCCTCGAGTGCAATGAGTTCGTCATAGAGCACGTCATACTCCGCATCGCTGATTTTAGGCGCATCCTCATCGTAATACGCCTTTGCGTGCGCAATCAACTGTGCGGTCAATTCCGTTTGGCGTTCGCTTGCAGGCATAGTATCCCCCTCTACTCAACCACTTGAATGGGCGCAAACGCGGCGGCGAACTTCTTGATGTCCCCGCCAAAGTCGATTGTGATGACCTGCGCGCTGCCCTCGCCTTCCACCTTCAATACCGTGCCCGCGCCGAACTTTGCGTGGCGCACATGCTGGTATTGCTTGTAGCTCTTGGCCGCTGTGTCATTGCTCGGCTTCGCGATATGGGAAATATCCGGCTGCGCCTTGACGCCGAAACCACCGTAAGTGTTTTCAAATGGACGCTCCGGCTGCTGCCTGCGCGTGGGGCCAGTTGTCTTAGGCGTGGGCCTGCCGCCGTTCTCCTGGTCAACGAGTTCCTCCGGAATCTCCTCCAGGAAACGGGAAGGCGGATTTACGGAAAGCTCGCCGTACAGGTTGCGCTGGTAGGCGTGAATCAGATGCAGTTCCTCCATCGCCCGGGTGATGCCCACATAGCAAAGCCTGCGTTCTTCCTCCAGTTTTGTGGGCTCTAAACGCGACCTCCGCGTTGGGAATATATATTCCTCCATGCCGGGGAGGAACACCACCGGGAATTCCAGTCCTTTTGCGCTGTGCATGGTCATCATGGCGACCTGGCCGTCCTGCTCTTCCATGTTGTCGATATCTGAAATGAGCGCGACGTTTTCTAAATATGCGCCCAGCGCGTCCGTTTCTCCATCGTCCGGTATCCCTTGCGCAAACTCCTTCAACGCACCCATCAGTTCGTTGATGTTTTCGATACGGGTCTCGTAGTTCTCCTTTTTGTCTTCCCTTAAATAGGCATCATATTCAATCTTCTCTAAAAGCTGCTGCACAAATTCGTAGAGCGGCAACGTATGCCGGAGCGCTAAGAGCTCCGTCATGATCTCAGCAAACTGCTGCACCTTGGAACGCACACGCGGGGATAATAGATCCCCCTGCATGGCTGCCAAAAACATCGGGGCTTCGGCCGATGCCGCAGCAGCCTCCAACTCCGCAACGGCGGCGGCTCCAATCCCGCGGCGCGGTACGTTGATGATACGAAGCAGCGCCACGTCGTCCGCCGGATTGTATAGTAACCGTAAATAGGAGAGCAAGTCCTTGATTTCCGCGCGCTCGTAGAACCTCAATCCGCCATACACCCGGTACGGAATGCCATAGTTGGCCATAGCGGTTTCGATAACGCGGCTCTGCGCGTTGGTACGGTACAGCACCGCAAATTCATCGTACCGCCTGCCGCTCTTTGCGCCGGAAAGGATGTTGCTGCAGATATAATCCGCCTCCATGCGCTCATCGGCCGCCTGGAAGACGCGGATCTGCGCGCCGCCCGCTCGGTCCGTCCACAACTTTTTGCGCTTCCTAGACTGGTTGTTGCTGATGACGCTGTTAGCGGCGTCCAGTATGACGGAGGTGGAGCGGTAATTCTGCTCCAGCCGGATGACATTTGCGCCCGGAAAGTCCTTTTCAAACTCCAAGATGTTGCGGATATCAGCACCCCGCCA
>JAEZIE010000225.1 GCA_023416175.1 Bacillota bacterium | reverse complement strand
GACAAAGGGCGTCCATTTATATTTTAACGTCTCGTTTATTTTCCCGCTCCTACTCCTCCGGTGCATTTGGGGTAGTTGGCTTCTCTGCGTCCTGCCCAGACGTTTTTATGGCACTTTTGAGTTCTATAAACTTTTTGTAGCCCACAATGCCCAACAGTGTCAGAACCGGCAAAATCAGCACCGCAAGCGCGATATGCAGGGCCAAAGGCCTCGGTTCCTGCACGGCAATGGAAGCAGGCGTGGATATAAGCGTTGGCGCAGGGGTGGGCTGCATGACAAGCTTATGGGAAATCTCAGAAGAAAATGAATCCGTCCGCACGGTAACGTTTATATTTCCCTTCTCCTGTACGATTGCGGAAAACGAAACCGTATCCCCGCTGCTCAATGCGGAAACAAGCAGCACGAACCCGTCATTCCCCGGCACGATTTCCCACTGGACGTCCTTCGCTTCCGGCTGTGGCGTTTCAGATGGTTTAGTAGAGTTTGGGCTCTCGGAAGCGGCAGGGAGTTGCGCGAAACTCAGCGCAATGCTGTCTGGCTGCAAAGTAAGGCCAGTTCCCAGTTGCACGCGCAGCGCCGTCCAGTCTTCCTTTTTTGCGGCCTCCTCCAACGTAATTGTGTAGCGGATGGTATCCCCTGTTTCCACATTGCTGTTTTCTTTTGGATCGCTTTCCCATGTGACATACTGCGTCTGCGCCAAAGCCGCAAGAGGCAGCATCATGCAAAGCGTAAGAACTGCCGCAAGCGCCAATTTCCGTTTACGCATCTGCATATAACACCGGCCTTCTCATATACCGGAAGCCGCTCGACCAGGCTTCGGTTACCACCACATTGTCCTGGCTGGAGGAGCAATGCGCCACAAGATATGTGCCATCCTCCCTTTTCTCTACCACAATGCCTACATGGTTGATTGCGGAAGTCCCCGGCGCCGCGCGGAACGCAAGATCCCCGGGCTGCGCTTCATCCCAACCTAAGGTTCTGGAATTGCCCCACTGCCTCGCTGAGCCGTCGCCGATCGCATCTATAAGCTTGACATCCTTTGCGGCGTTGATAAACGCCCATGTGACAAAGCCGCTGCAGTCTAAACCAAATTTTTGAACAGTGTTAGTGGTCGTGCTGCCCAAAGAAGTGACCACCTTGGGCACACCCCAAAGCGGATTCCATCCGACCTCCGGATATTTTCCACCCCAGAAGTATTCCACTTGCCCCAAGAGCGAGTATGCCGTCAGAACAACCTGCTCCCGCTGCATGGCCAAGCCTTGGGGCAGGCTTTGGCGTATTCTCTCTTCCTGCTCCTTGGTCATATCCGAAAACGAGGTGTCGCCCGTGAGCGAGGCGAACAGGCGCTGGAATTCCGGCTGCATCAACTCATCAAGCTGGGCGGTCCTTTTTTCATCAAGGCCGTATAGAAGCGCCATCTCCTGGCTGCTTTTTTCCTCCAGCATAACCTTGAGCGCACCGTTCTTCATATCGAACGTGAGCGAGTGCATATCCCAGAACACATCGCGTATGCCCTCGAGCGGGATTTTTCTTAAATTATAAAGGTCAAGCGGTTCATCCACATCCAAGGAGCTTTTCGCAACAAACACGGCAAGCACCTGGGACCAGTTGGATACGGTTGGGGCGTCAAGCGCAACAAGCGTACTATCTTCCGCGGCACGTATGGGCTCTAATTCATCCGTTTCCTCCTGCACAGGTACCACGCGCAAAAGCGTAAACTCCTCGGCATCGTAAAACGCGCCGTTAAGCAGCGCCACGCGCTGTGTAAATTCGTCATTGAGGTTGGATATGATGCGTTTTAGGTCCTCCGAGATCATATCCCGGTACTGCCGATATTTGCGGTAACGGGAATCGCTGGTGCCAACAAGCGGGCTTTTTTGTTCTTCGGTTACTTCCCCGACCACCGTCACCAGGCTGAACGTCATCGAGGTTTCTTTGCTCAATGGATGCGTGGCGGCAAAGCGGATGACGTAGGCGCCCGGCACGTCAGGCGAAAATCCCCCGTCATCAAACACAACCACCGGCAGCTCCTGCCCATACTCATCCTCAGCAAACGCAAGGCTTTCTAGATCAAGCCACATCCCCACAGGGATGGTGATGTTACGTGAGTCGATCGATATGGCATAGGGCAACGGTGTGGGTGAAGGGCTGGGCGTGGGGGGAAGCGTGGGTATTGGCGTGGGGGTAGCCGATATCGGCGTAGGTTCCAGTGTCGGCATAGGCGTATATGTAGGCGTGGGTTCCTCAGGCGGATAGGTTGTGGGTTCCGGGATGAGAGTGGCGGCAGGCGTTTCAACCGGCGTTTCCGTCTGTGCGGTTTCTTGCTGCGCGGCAATTACCCCTTCTGCAAGCACGCGGCGCTCGCCCGCCTGTAGAAAGACGCAAATCAATAGAATACAGGATACATACATGGAAAGCGCGCGTCTGCGCATGAAGTTCCTCCCGTGTGAATAAGTCTGCCGATGCCCCTATAGGGCGCGGCTAATCTGGCATTTTTCTCATTATACCGTAAAACATGGGGCGCAAGGCTTGATTTAACAATTAGTTTTCATTTAATTGGATATTGCGCCGTCTTACATATATTTCGTGCTTTTTGACCTGCATTTGTAGCCCGCCTATATTGGTGCATGTATTAGATTTCCTTTGACAATTGATGAAAAAACCCATTGACAGAAGGGCTCAATTTTAGTATCCTAGTCGAAATGAATGCGCACGCATCTTGCGTGAAAAGAGAAAGGTAATTAAAAGTATGAGGCTTCGGCTGAAATACAACCGAATAAAACTGACGTAAAGAAAAAACACTGCTGATTTCTCAGCCAAGTGTTTTTTTTTGCAATTAAGTATGCAGCATAGTACATGGCCCCGTGAGCCTATTTCCACAGGGCCGCCCCTACCAAAGAAAGGAGAGACACATGCTTCAAAACAAAAGCCTGATTGCCCCGGGAGATTTTTCCCTCGCAGAAATCGAGGAAGTATTATCCCTTGCAGAACGAATTATTCAAAATCCCACCCGTTATCAAGAGGCGTGCAAAGGAAAAATCCTTGCAAGCCTTTTTTATGAGCCTTCGACCCGCACCAAGTTCTCTTTTGACGCGGCCATGCTCCGTTTGGGCGGCAGTACAATCGGCTTTTCGGACCCTTCCACCTCGAGCGCTGCAAAGGGCGAGACGATTGCGGACAGCGCCCGTACGGTGGCGCAGTATTCGGATATCATCGTGGTGCGTCACCCCAAGGAAGGTACGGCGAAGCTGATGAGCCAGTACGCATCCTGCCCTGTCATCAACGCGGGGGACGGCGGCCACCATCACCCCACCCAGACATTGACCGACCTTCTGACCATCCGCAACTATAAAAAAAGCTTTCATGGATTAACGGTGGGGGTATGCGGGGACCTGAAGTTCGGGCGCACCATACATTCACTGGTCACCTGCCTCTCCCGCTATGAAAACGTGAAGTTCCTGTTCATCTCACCGGAAGAACTGACCATGCCCGCTTACGTGAAACAGGCGCTTAAAGAGGCCAACGTACCCTTTACGGAAACGACTGACCTGGAAGCCGCGATGCCCATGCTCGATATCCTCTACATGTCCCGCGTGCAGCGTGAACGGTTCATCAGCGAGGAAGAATATCTGCGCCTAAAAGACTTTTTCATACTGACTGCGGATAAAATGGCACTCGCTAAGCAGGATATGGTCGTGATGCATCCGCTGCCGCGCGTCAACGAAATCGCCACCGAAGTGGATAACGATCCCCGCGCGGTCTACTTTGAACAGGTGAAGTTCGGCATGTATGTGCGCATGGCGCTTATCATGAAGCTGCTGGGCGCAGCAGAACCGACACTCTAAGAGCTTAAAAAGGAGGGAGACGCTATGATCAACGTATCCAAACTCAAGGAAGGCATCGTCATTGACCATATCCGGGCGGGACACGGATATAAGATTTTCCAGCAGCTAGGTCTGGACAAGCTCGAGGACGTAGTGGTGCTCATGCGCAATGTGAACAGCACCAAAATGGGCCACAAGGACCTGATCAAAATAGAAACCAATCTGGAGCTGAACCTCGACGTACTGGGGTTGATCGATCCCAACGTGACCATCTCCTATATCCGAGAGGGTGTGCGGATCAATAAAATCAAGCTTTCGCCGCCGGAACAGGTGACGGGCATCCTCACCTGCAAGAACCCCCGCTGCATCACCAATCAGGAACACATTGTAAACGCGTCGTTCCATCTGGTGGACGCGGATAAGAACGAATATGCCTGTGAATACTGCGACGCGCGGGCTGGCTTGTAAGGAGTGAATAGTCTTGATCATCCGCTACCATAACGCAAGGCTAATTGACGCGATGGGAGACCGTTTCGGCGACCTATATGTAGAGAACGGCCTCATCCGGTACTGCGGAGAAGCGAGCCACCAATTTAGCGATAGGACGGTGGACGTAGGGGGAAACGCGATATTGCCCGCGTTTATCGACCTGCACTGTCACCTGCGGGACCCCGGCTACCCGCAAAAGGAAGACATGGAAACCGGCATGCGTGCAGCACTCAAGGGCGGCTACGCCCTGCTGTGCGCCATGGCAAACACCGACCCCGTCATCAGCACACCCGAACTGGTGGAACAAAATCTTGAGAAGGCAAGGCGGTTGAAGCTGTGTAAGCTTATTCAGGCGGCGGCTGCAGGCGAAAACCTGGAGGACTGTATTGCCACTAACCGCGCAGCGCTTGCGAAGGTGACAAGCATGCTGACCAACGACGGCAAGACGATATTCTCGGATGATTTTATGCGACAGCTATTGCTCGACTCGAAACGGTACGGGTTCTTGATTAGCACGCATTGCCAGCCGGAGCGGCAGATCGTTGCGCGTGACATCGCGCTTCTACGTGAAACGGGTGGGAATTTGCACATCGGGCACATTAGCCTTGCGGAAACGGCGGAACTTGTCCGTAAGGCCAAAGCGGAGGGGTTACCTTTAACCTGCGAGGTCACGCCGCACCACCTGTTCGGCTACGATGACGATTACAAGGTGAATCCGCCCCTGCGTACAAAGGCCGACTTAGAAGCGCTGATTGAGGGTATCATGGACGGAACGGTGGACTGCCTTTCTACCGACCATGCCCCGCATACACCGGAAGATAAAAGGAACGGCATGGCGGGCATTTCCAATATTGAGTATGCCATCGGAATATTCCTTTCGGTCTTCCATGAACACAGTATTCCGCTTACACGACTTGCGGAGTTGACGTCCTATGCCCCAGCTCGTAGACTTAAGATAAAGGCTGGGCTCTTGGCGCCGGGGTATCCGGCGGATATTGTGATATTGAACACCGTGGATGAACACGAAATAAAGAAAGACGATATGATCTCAAAATCGCACAATACCCCGTTCGAAGGGCGAAAGGTGCGCGGGCGGGTACTACAAACCATTGTGGAGGGGGAAACGCGCTATGAGTATGGACAGGCTTTATAATGACGTACAAAAAAAGGGGCCGGTTTGCGTTGGATTGGACACGCAGCTTTCCTTTTTGCCGGAATATTTGAAACGGCAGGATTGCTCCGAAGGGGAAAAGATATTCGAATTTAACCGCAAAATCATAGACGCAACCTATGAGAATGCGGGCTGCTTCAAGGTGCAGGTCGCCTGCTATGAGGCGCTGGGCTTAGACGGCTTGCGGGCGTTTTCGGATACCGTGCGGTATGCCCGGCAAAAAGGCAGCGTCGTCATATCCGACGTCAAGCGCGGAGACATTTCCTCCACCGCTTCGCAGTACGCGCAAGGGCACTTTGCCGGAGATTTTGAAACTGACATCATCACCGTAAACGCCTACATGGGCGAGGATGCAATATCCCCCTATTACCCGTACCTTGAAAAAGGCAAGGGGCTGTTTGTACTGGTGAAGACCTCGAACCCGTCGAGCGGGGATTTTCAGGATTTGGACGTCGGCGGCTTCAAAACGCTTTACCAGCGCATGGCGCAAAAAGTCAGCGAGTGGGGCAAGGCGTTCATCGGCAAAAGCGGGTTTTCGGCAATCGGCGCGGTCACCGGCCTTACTTACCCGGAGGAATTTGAAACCATACGGCAATTGCTGCCGCACACGTTCCTGCTTATCCCCGGTTATGGCGCACAGGGTGGCACGGGCAAGGATATCGCAAGCTTTTTCCGGGACGGAGTACGCGGGGTGGTCAATTCTTCCCGCGGACTCATCACGGCGCACAAGGGCAAGACCGAAGAGAGCGATTTTGACGTGTATGTCAACAACGCCGTACTCGCCATGCGGGAGGATATCCTCCAATGGTTGTAATCGAAGAAAACGTACGCATCGCGGAAAACATATATCGCATGCGCCTATCCGGCGCACCCATGGGTAAGGCTGGCCAATTCTATATGCTGCGGCAGCCGGATACGCTGGATCCGTTTTTATCTAGGCCTATCAGCCTGTTTGACGCCGACAAAAGCACAGGAGAAGTATCGTTTTTATACCAGGTAGCCGGGCGCGGGACAGAACTGTTTTCGCGGATGCTCGTTGGGCAGACGCTTACCGCGCAGGGTCCCTGTGGCAACGGCTTTCCTATACTTCCCGGGGACGCGATACTGATTGGTGGCGGAATAGGCATAGCCCCGCTGTACTTCCTATTAAAGACGCTTCGCGCGGGAGACCCGAACCGGCGCATTGAAACATATCTCGGGTTCCGGGAAGAAGCCTATCTCAAAGAGGAATTTGCCGCATGTTCCGATCACACACATGTCAACCTCGGCGGATATGTGACGGCGGATGTGGATTTCGAAAAAAGAGCCACCTACTATGCCTGCGGCCCCGCACCCATGCTGCGCGCCGCGGCCCAGGCAGCAAGAGAGGCGGACGCAAATCTCTATGTTTCGCTGGAAAAGCACATGGCCTGCGGCGTCGGGGCGTGCCTGGGATGCACCTGCAAGACAACGACGGGGCAAAAGCGCATCTGCAAAGAGGGGCCGGTGTTCCCGTATCAGGAGGTGTACGATGCAATCTAATCCTCTTGTTACTTCGCTCCTTGGCGTGGAGCTGAAAAACCCCGTTATCGCCGCTTCCGGCACGTTCGGCTTCGGACATGAATATGCGGCACTGTTCGACGTTTCCCGGTTGGGCGGTATCAGCGGCAAGGGGCTGACGTTAAACGGCAGCGCGGGCAACTCCGGCCAGCGCGTGATGGAAACACCATCGGGCCTGCTCAACAGCATCGGCCTTGAGAATCCCGGCGTCGCCCGCTTTGTAAAAGAGGAAGCGCCGTATATGCGCACATTGGGCTGCGCGGTGCTCGCAAACCTCGGCGGGCATAGCGAGGAGGATTATATCGAGGGTGCGGCGCTGCTGAATAACGCGGATATCGACATACTCGAACTCAACATCTCCTGCCCCAACGTGAAGGCGGGCGGCATGGCGTTCGGTATGGACCCAACTTGCGCGGCAAATATCGTAAAAAAAGTCAAGGCGGTCACCAAGCATCCGCTGCTCGTTAAGCTATCCCCCAACGCGCCGGATATCGTTGCGGTGGCGCTCGCGTGCGAGGAAGCGGGCGCTAGCGGGCTAAGCTTGGTAAATACATTCTTAGGCATGGCGATTGATGTGAAGAAAAAGCAGGCCGTGTTCCAGAACGTGTATGCCGGGCTTTCGGGGCCGGCCATATTGCCCATCGCGCTTCGGATGGTACACCAGGTAGCAAAGCGCGTATCCGTTCCCGTTGTGGGCATGGGCGGCATCGCCAACGCAAACGATGCGTTGTGCTTTATAATGGCGGGGGCAACTGCCGTCGAGGTCGGCTCCATGACGTTTGCGGACCCTGCCGCCATGCTCCAAATGATTGACGAGCTTCTAGCTTACTGCAAGGAACAGGGCATAGAGAACATCAGCGAGATCCGCGGGATCATATAGGAGGAAATTATGAAAAACAACCTGACCATCATGAAGGAATGTGAAGCGCTCTTAGAGGGGCATTTCCTGCTTTCCTCAGGGCTCCACAGCGGCCAATACTGCCAGTGCGCGAAGCTTCTGCGCTTCCCTGATCAAGCCGCAGCGGTCTTGAAAGCCGTTACTGAGCAGGTAAAGAACCTTCCCGTCACCAAGGTATGCGGCCCGGCCATGGGCGGCGTCATTGTCTCCTATGAGCTTGCGCGGCAGCTGGGGGTGGAAAGCATATTCACCGAGCGTAAGGATGGCGAAATGCAGCTGAGGCGCGGCTTTTCCGTAGGCCCGGGCGATAATATCCTCATTGCGGAGGACGTCATAACGACCGGTAAATCCACCATGGAAACCGTAAAGGTGCTCGAGGATTTGGGCGCAAAAGTCATCGGCGCCGCATGTATTGTTGATAGACGCGCGGAGGACTGCGCGTTCAAGCTGCCCGTATACGCGGCATTGGCGCTAGATATCAAGACCTATGCGGCGGAAGCCTGCCCGATCTGCAGGGAAGGCAAGCTTCCGCTAGAAAAGCCCGGCAGCCGGGAGCTGCTCGGAAAATAACCCAAATAAAGGCATTTGAAAAGGCCGCATTCGAAAACGAATGCGGCCTTTCATACTTCAATCATTACTCGGGGGCCATAATATACAGATGTTTAAGCATCTCTTTAAAGTTGATCCCTTTTTCCGCTATGATGAAGAACGCAGTACCGTCCACCACCGCAACGCCCGCTGCGCTGCCATCGATTAAATCCACCGAGCAATGGAAGGTATATTTCCCAAGAACCTTGGTGGTAAAGTATGTCTCATCCTCCATTAAATATGACGTCCCATCCATAAAACCATACCGCTGAAACGCAACGATCTGAAGTCCGTCTTTCTCATAAATGGCTGAAACCGAATCCCCTATGGCTCGGGCTGTATGCAGTTCAATCGATACCGGCCTGGCGTAGCTTTCGTCTATGACGACCGGCCAATACCCGGTGTCCCTGCTGTAATCCTCAAACGTTTCATATGGAATATCTTTTGGACCTGCCTCCCCCTCTCTCTCTGTGGACGCGGATTCGGGCGTGGGTTCGATTGGGGGTACAACAAAGGAGGAGGTATCCAATGTGGAGGCAAACGCAAGCTTTTTCAAATAGGGATCAAACTGTTCCTCATACGGCACGGAAATATAAAAGATGCAGTCACTGGAAAGGCGCACCGTTCCCCAGGTGGAGGTGCTGTCATCGGAAACGCTGCAATTCATGGTCCTGCCATCAAGAACCTCCCGTTCAAAGCTGTCCGCAAGTATGATCTGCTTTTCGCCGATTTGATAGGATTGTGTGGTGCTGATGTATCGATCCCCCGGCAGCTCGTACGCGATCATCAGAATATAGCCGCGGGTGGGATCCAGTTCATCGTAGATTGACACGATCTTCTCATACCCGCCGGTCAGCAGTACGGGATCCCTGCCCGTTTTTTCGATGTATTCATTGATACTGTTGTACGAATACATTTCGTACCCATCCACGCCTGAATAATGCTTCTCGACGCTTCTTAATACGTTGGGCGGGGTCTCCACGCTATCGATAATGACGCGCCCTTCCACCTTGCGGGCTACCTTTTCATCATAAGAAGTCGCAAGCGATTTATGTTGCGGATAAAGCGCAATATAACAGGCCAGGATTGCCACGCAGGCTGCTGCAACGCTCCATTGCAGCGCGCGTTTGCCCATGCGACGCGGGGCAGTCTCCTGCCACTCTTCCGCCGTTTCCATCACGCGACGCGTCACCCGTTCCTTGATGTGGAGCCGCTTTTGAACAAGAAGCTCCTCCGCGCTCTTTGCCGCTTTCAACTCCTCAGGCGACGCCCACAGCAGAGGGTCGCCAAACAGGCCCTGTTCCAATTCCTGCAGGACCTCAGGAGTTTTTATAAGCTTTTCGAGCTCGCGTTGCGTCATCGTACCTGTTTTACACCTCTTTATAAATAAGATGCAAAGATAACAAAATGGTCGCGTTTCTTATGGCGGCGGCAGTTCTTTTTCCAGCACGAATCGGAGCTTTTTACAAGCCCGGCTCAGGCGGGATTTTACTTTGGGCAACGTAAAGCCCGTCGCCTGCGCGATCACGGTGAGCTTCATATCCTCATGAAATCTCAAATATAAGATAAGCCGATCCACCTCATTTAAACCCTGGAGCGCGCAAACCAAGCGCGCCGTTTCTTCCGATCGCAGGATGGATTGCTCCACGCTCTCTTTGGATGCGACGGGCAGCAGGGAGAGAAGTATCGGTTCGGTCAGGAGTTCTTTTGATCGGCTGTTTTTTCTAAGATAGGTGTAACTTTCATTTTTTGCGATACGTAAAATCCACGGCTTGAGCATGGATTTGTCTTTTAGCTGATCGTAATGGCGGATGGCTAGCACAATGGTATCCTGCAGGATATCGAGCGCATCCTCGCGGTTACGCACAAGCGATAAAATCAAACCGTAAACTAAGCCTTGCATTGGTTCGAACGCTTCATAAAATTGTTCGATCGACTTTTCGGTCTCTGTCATAGCGTCCCCAAGCAGGAATTTAGGATAATTCTTCCATGATAGCATAGCTTAAAAACCGGATGCGGTCAACCCGGCGCAAAGACGGTGCAAGACAAAAGACCTTCCGCGAA
>JAEZIE010000017.1 GCA_023416175.1 Bacillota bacterium | reverse complement strand
ACTCAAGAGAGGTGCTCCAGCACATGCTGGACCATCTTGCTGAGCTGAAGCGGCTCGGCATTGAGGCAATCAACGATTGACTGCGTGATGTTTGCTAAAATCCGAACTTATCGTTGGGGCTATGAGCGGTATTTCCCGTTTCTTAAGGAAGGGGTGTGGGGAAACGCAGTTTCCCCACAGAAAAAATAACCGTCGGCGCTGCAAGCGCCGATACCTTAAGAAAGGCCTGCCGATATTGTAACCATTTTGGCAACAAAAAGATTAAAAAGTTTCCGTTTTGGTTGACAACGAATGAATTCTTCTATATAATTCTATTGTTCAAGCAGAAGCGCCCGCTTCTCACCTGCCGGTATTTTATCAGGCATGGTTCTTTACAATCGTCATTCGAGTGTATAGGTGGGTGCGTTGCACCCGCTTTTTTTTGTGGGCTGAACGGAACAATTTTTAACAATCAGAAACATGGAGGTGTCTTACTATCAGCAATCAGGATCTGATGATCAACGAGGAGATCCGCGACCGCGAAGTGCGCCTGGTCGATGAAAACGGCGAGCAGATGGGCATCGTGGCCAACCATGTCGCGCAGGCACTGGCAGAAGAGCGCGGGCTGGATCTTGTGAAAATCGCGCCGCAGGCGACGCCGCCTGTCTGCAAGCTCATGGATTACGGCAAGTATCGCTTTGATCTCACGAAGCGCGAAAAGGAACAGCGCAAAAACCAAAAGGTCGTCGAACTTAAGGAAGTGCGCCTCTCAGCGACCATCGATCTTCATGATATGGAGGTCAAGGCTAAAAACTGCATTAAATTCCTTCAGAACGGCGATAAGGTCAAGGTCTCCATCCGCTTCCGCGGTAGGCAGGCCACCCACGGGGAAATCGGCCTCGAGGTCATGAAGACCTTCTTTGAACTGGTAAAGGAAGCGGGCGTGATCGACCGCCCCGCCAAGCAGGAAGGCCGTAACATGTACATGATACTTAACCCCAAGTAAAACGCCGTTTTCCGCTTAACGCGAAAGGATAACCCACTGGAACACTATTTTATTTAGGAGGAACTACCCCATGCCAAAGATCAAAACCCATAGGGGTGCGGCAAAACGCTTCAGCCTGACGAAGTCCGGCAAGATCAAGCGCGGCAAAGCGTATAAAAGCCACATTCTGACCAAGAAATCCACCAAGCGTCTGCGCGGCCTCAGGCAGACCGGCTACATTGCCGCCTGCGAAGAGAAGAAAGTGCGCGACCTTATACCGTATAAATAAGGAGGATTTAGAATATGGCCAGAATCAAAAGGGCAGTCAATGCCGTTAAAAAGCGCCGCAAGGTCTTAAAGCTCGCAAAGGGCTACTTTGGTGCAAAGAGCAAGCAGTACCGCAGCGCGTCCCAGCAGGTGATGAAATCCCTCTCCTACGCTTATGTTGGCCGCAAGCTCAAGAAGCGCGAATACCGTAAGCTGTGGATCGCCCGTATCAACGCCGGTGCGCGGATCAACGGAACCACCTACAGCCGCATGATCAACGGTCTCAAGCTCGCAGGCGTGGAAGTCAACCGCAAGGTGCTCGCCGACCTCGCCATCAGCGACATGAAGGCATTCAAGGAACTCGTAGACGTCGCCAATCAGGCGCGCGCCTAAGCCCAAAAGCAATTGAGGTGGCATCCATGTTTTATCGCAGGATGCCACCTTTGTTATACCGTGTTGTAAGGAGGAGTTCCCGTGCGAATTGAGAGCCGCAGCAATGAAACCGTAAAGCGCGCCAAAAGCCTTGCCCTGGCAAAGAACAGGCAAACACTTTCCCTTCACCTGATTGAAGGCCGAAAGCTTTTGCAGGAGGCGATCTCTTCTGGCATGGCCGTAAGGGAAGCGTTTTTTGAGGAAGGCGCAGATGATGAGATGTTAGAGGAACGATCCGCCCTTATGGAACGTGGGACCGCCATTTATACCGTCACCCGTCCGGTGCTCGAAGCCATGTGCGATACGGTAGCGCCGCAGCGGGTCTGCGCAACGGTACAAACGCCGCCTTTTGCAGATAGCTTCCCTTCCGGGCTGCTGGTGGCGTTGGATACTGTCCAGGACCCAGGGAACCTAGGGACCATTTTGCGCACAGCGGACGCCATGGGCGCAAATGCCCTGCTGCTTTCCAATGGCTGCGCAGATCCCTACGCCCCCAAGACGCTGCGCGCCGCAATGGGCTCCACCTATCACATTCCGCTTTGGAAAGGCGATCTCTATCAAACGCTCGAAGGCTTAAAGCAAGCTGGCTACGTGCTGATCTGCGGGCACCTGGATGGCAGGACCGTGCTTCCGGAATTGGGTGAAAACTGCGTCATCGTCATCGGCAACGAGGGCAACGGGGTATCGGAAGATATCGCATCCCTGTGCAACTTGGTGAAACTGCCGATGTACGGGCGCGCGGAATCGCTCAACGCCTCCATGGCGGCAGGACTATTGCTGTATGAGGCGGCAAAACGGATGCATGGGGATTCGGTATCAAAATAGAAGCACTCGGCGCTTCATACCCAGCAGTCCCTGTAAAGAAAAATGCACGGCGCCTTTTCAGGCGGCCGTGCATTTTACAGAGTTTTCTTTTGCAAACGCATCCGTTTTCCCCCGTTCATACCCGCATATGTGTCTTGCGTACAGATAGCAGCAGCGCGTTACCAACCGACACGAGGAATGCCGTAAACAGCCTGATCCAAAATCCTTCTATGGAAAGACCGGGCAGTATGGCATCCGTCAGACCCACCATCCAAGCATTTACGACAAAAAAGAACAGTCCCACCGTTACGAGAGTAACGGGCAGGCACAGCGCCTGTAGAAGCGGCTTTACCACAAGGTTAAAAAGCCACAGGATGACCGCCGCAGCAACAAGCGTCCATACCCCTCCCTCGGTTACGACATGGGCGGGAAACGCATATGCGGTTATCACAAGAGCCCCGAAGCAGATCATCAGCTTAATGAGTAATTTCATTATTCTCCCCCCTAACGCGTCAGCACTTTCACCAGCACGGACGAGTCCTTATCCTTGATATCCACATCCACAAGATCGAGCGGGCCGGTCTTCATAGCAAGCTCCCAAAGTAAATCCATGACGGTTCCTGTAATGCTCTCGCACCATGCCGCAGCGGATCGCTCCCCTTCCTTTGCCATCATAATGCTTGCACGGGGCGTAAACAGCTTGATAAGCTGCGCAATATCGTCCAGTACATCTACGAAGGCAAATAGGATAAAAAACGGCAGTACAAATGCAAAACGGAACTTCGCCTTTTCCTTGACCCGCACCCGCATATACAGGAAGAATACCGGCCTATTCGACATAGATCCGCACCTTGGAGACGTCGTTTCCTTCGTTGATGTCAACATTCACGATATCCTCCTCGATCCCGCTGTCGATCAACTGCTCGATGCTGTCCATAATCGCCACGAGGTCCACGCCCGCTTTATCCAGCTCCTGCTGCGCTTCCCTGGGCATGTTTTTTGCGATAATGGGTCCAATGGTCTTGATGATGGAAATGGGAACGTTGACGTTCACCTTGGCCTTTTGGCTGTTTTCCCCCGCATCCACCTCTACGCGCAGTTTTTTGCCTTTACGGCCGCGTGCGTCTTTGAGCGGTACCGGTGCGGCAGCGGTCTGCGGCTGTTCCAATGCGCGGAGCAGTTCCTCCGCCTCCTCCACGGTAATGTGTCCTTCCTTGAGCATGTTTAAAATTCTGGCCCTGTCTGTCGTTTCCATTGTTATTCTCCTTTCAATTGTGCCAATAATTGTGCTGCCTCTTTGGCAGTGATTTCCTTGTTTTGCAGCCGATCCAATACTTCCGAAACACGAAGCGTTTCTTCCTTTTGCGCGCCAGTTTCACCCGGATAGAGCGCGCGCAGCAGGTCGTCTAAAAGACCCTTTACCGTCGGGTATGAAAGCCCCAGCGTGCGTTCCACATCCTTGATGTTTCCCCTGCACTTGAGGAACGTCTCTAAAAACATCTGCTGCTTTTCATCCAGCGCGCAGTATTTGCAGGGAACAAAGCTGCCCGAAAGCTCCGTCTTGCAGGATGGGCAGGCAAGCCGCGTGATACGCAGCGGGCTCTGGCACACCGGACATTTGGTGGGTAATTGATAACTCATGGCGTTCCTCCTTTTTCCATGCTTATTATATGACAGGTTTTTAAAAATATCAATAATAAAATTTAAAATATTAATATTATTTTTCACATTATTAATTTCTATCTTGATTTGATAAAAAGACAAGGAAAAAGCCGGCAAAACCGGCTTTTCATGAAAAATTCGAAGACCAGAGGGATCAATGATCTCCTTCCAGCAAATTCTCCGCATACGCCTGCAGGCTGGCAAAGGTTTTGACGTTGGATGCGCGCGTACTGATCTGGTCCCGCACGAAATCGGGCAGCATGTTGAAATACTTCCACGCCTGCGCATCGTTTTTGAGCAGCGCGTGCATATCAGAATATCGTTGTTCCATTCTACTCACCTCGGTGAGTAGTTTATGGAAGGATCGCTTTCTTCATGCGCGGAAAAACGCGATATGTTGGAGGCGCTGCCTCCAAACCTCCGTTTAGGGCCGTAACGGCCCTAAAAACCCATTTTATAAACTATAGGCGCACTTTAAGACAAAAGAGACGGGATATCCCGCCTCTTTTATAACTTGTTTTATGCGCCGTCTCCGGATTTTAACCGCTTTTCCTCCCGCAGCTTCAATAGCGGCGGCTGGGTGCGCTCAATGGTTTCCCTGGTAATGGTGCAGCTCGCGACATCGCTCCTTGAAGGGATATCGTACATGATATCCATCATGGCCTCTTCGAGTATGGCCCTTAAGCCGCGCGCGCCGGTTTTCCGGTCGATCGCTTTTTGGGCGACAGCTTTTAACGCCGCCTCATCGAAGTGCAGCTCCACGCCGTCCATTTCAAACAGGCGTTTATACTGCTTGGCGAGCGCATTCTTGGGCTCGGTGAGGATGGAAAGAAGCGCCGACTCGTCCAGCTGATGCAGCGTGACGATTACCGGCATACGGCCCACGAACTCGGGGATCAGGCCGTACTTCAAAAGATCCTCGGGCAAAATATCCCGAAGAATTGCGCCGATGTCCTTCTGATTATTGCTCTGAACGTCCGCGCCAAAGCCCATCAGCTTTTCGCCGGTACGCTTTTTGATGATGTCGTCGATGCCAGCAAAAGCGCCGCCGCAGATGAATAGGATGTTCGTGGTGTCGATCTGAATGAACTCCTGGTGCGGATGCTTTCTGCCGCCCTGCGGGGGAACGCTTGCGGTGGTGCCTTCGAGTATTTTCAAAAGCGCCTGCTGCACGCCTTCACCGGAAACATCGCGGGTGATGGAAGGATTCTCGCTCTTTCTTGCAATCTTATCGATCTCGTCGATGTAGATGATGCCTTTTTCAGCGCGCTCCACATCATAATCGGCAGCCTGGATGAGCTTTAAGAGAATGTTCTCCACGTCCTCGCCCACATAGCCCGCCTCAGTCAGGGAGGTGGCGTCCGCCATGGCAAAGGGTACGTTCAATATTTTCGCTAAGGTCTGGGCCAGTATGGTCTTCCCGCAGCCCGTAGGCCCCAGCATGATGATGTTGCTCTTTTGCAGTTCCACATCATCGCGGGCCGCGCCCGCGCCGATGCGCTTATAGTGATTGTATACGGCCACGGACAGCGCCTTTTTGGCCTGTTGCTGCCCGACGACGTACTGATTGAGTGTGTTCATGATTTCCTGCGGCTTGGGGACATCGGAAAGGTCCACAGGCTGCGTGGCGGTATCCTCATCAATGATTTCGCGGCATAGCTCCACGCACTCATTGCAGATATACACGCCCGGGCCCGCTATGATACGATGCACCTCATCCTGGTTTTTCCCGCAGAATGTGCACTTGACGGGGCCCTTATCATCATATTTCGGCATAAATTACCTACCTTCTCGGGGGAATGATCTGATCCACCAAGCCATAGGCGCGCGCCTGCTCGGCGGTCATAAAGTTATCGCGCTCGGTATCGATGGTCACTTTCTCAATTGGCTGGCCGGTACGGTTAGACAGTATCTCGTTGAGCGACTTTTTGATGGCGATCATCCGCTCCGCCTGGATCTGGATATCCGTGGTCTGGCCGCGTACGCCGCCGGACGGCTGATGGATCATGATCTCCGCGTTGGGCAGCGCCTTGCGCTTGCCCTTCGCGCCCGCGGCCAGCAGGAACGCGCCCATGGACGCGGCCATGCCGATGCAGATGGTGGAGACGTCGCACTTGATGTACTGCATCGTATCGTAAATTGCCATGCCTGCGGTAACGGAACCGCCAGGGCTGTTGATGTAGAGGCTGATGTCCTTATCCGGATCCTCCGCCTCCAGGAACAGCAACTGCGCCACGATGAGGTTAGCCTCATCATCCGTTACTTCGCCGCCCAGGAACACAATGCGGTCCTTGAGCAGGCGCGAATAAATATCGTAAGAACGCTCGCCGCGATTGGTTTGCTCTACGACCATTGGGATTAAACTCATACCCGTTTTCCTCCTTTAAATATCTTACTTTCCGTCAAGGCGAAAACGACGATGCCGCCTGTTTCAGGCTCCAGGGCTTATTTATGCCCCGGCTTCCTCTTTGTCTTCCGCCTTATCAACAAGTTTGGCGTTCGCAATGAGAAGATCAACTGTCTTCTGCACTGTGATGCGCTCCTTGAAATACTCAATATCCTGATCCTTGAGGGTGGCCTTGAATTCTGAAGCCTCTTTCCCCGCATGCCCGGCGTAATGCTCAATCTCATGCGCAAGTTCTTCTTCGGTGGCCTCGATCTTCTCGGCCTTCCCGATCGCCTCAAGCACCAACTGCGCGCGCACGCGCTGTTCCGCTTCTACACGGTAGCCTTCGCGCAGGGTCCTCGGATCCGTGCCCATATACTGGCAATACTGCTCAAGCTTCAGGCCGGACATGGACAACCGATAGGAAATATCCTGCAGCATATAGTCCATCTGGCGCTCGATCATGGCAACGGGCACATCGAACGTCGCATTTTGGGTTGCGATCTTGATGGCTTCGTCCTCCATCTCCGCCTTGGCGCGCTGGGCGTTGCGCTCTTCCAGCTGCTTGCGCTTGTCCGCGCGGAACTCTTCGAGTGTATCAAACTCGGAAATATCCTTCGCGAACTCGTCATCCAATTCGGGAAGTTCCTTTTTCTGAATGCCCTTGATCTTTACGGCAAAGACCGCTTCTTTGCCCTTGAGCTCTTCAGCATGGTACTCTTCGGGGAAGGTTACGGTAATATCCTTTTCTTCATCCTTCAGCATGCCAACAAGCTGCTCTTCAAAGCCGGGGATAAACGTGCCGGAACCGATTTCAAGCGTCTGATCCTGGGCGGTGCCGCCTTCAAATTTTACGCCATCCACGCTGCCGGAATAATCGAGCAGGACGCGGTCGCCGTTTTCGACGGGACGCTCCATTTCCACATAGCGCGCTACCTTTTCACGCTCCTGCTCAAGAAGTGAATCAAGTTCAGAGTCTTCAACAGTATACGCTCTGTTCGTTATTTCTATACCCTTATAGGCGCCCAGTGAAACCTCGGGCCGGACGGCGACCTCTGCCGTGAACACAACGCCTTCGTCCACGCCGATCTTCTCAATGGAGATATCGGGGCGTTCTACCGGATCGATATGGTGTTCTTCCACTGCTTTATCGTAAGCTTCGGCATATACAAGTTCAAAAGCATCCTCATAGAATACGCCTTCGCCGTACATGGTTTCAATCACCTTGCGCGGGGCCTTGCCCTTACGGAAACCCGGCACTGCAAAGCGTGCTTTGGACTTCTGATATGCCTGCTGCAACGCTTCTGCGAACGCTTCTTTGCCCACTTCTACCGTAAGCTTTACCTTTTTATTCTCAAGTGTTTCAACGGTCGCCATCCTAGTCCTCCATGTTACTCTTTTCATGCGTATCCGCACGTATAGCCATTATCCGAATTATCTTAGCACAAACGCGCATTGAATGCAACCTAACCTGAAATTGTTCGCAACAAAGCCAAATTTCGAGGCTTCATGCTCCTTCATATGCATCCGTTCCAGCGTCCGTGCACTGCCCTTTCGTCTTTGATACTGGCCTGTGATGCAGCAATCAAAATAGGCCAATCTCTACTGTTCAAATCTATATCCCTAATAGCCATGTAGCAGTAGTGAAATATATAATAAGAGCTACGGCATCAACAATAGTTGTTATTAGCGGACTCGCCATAATCGCCGGGTCTACCTTAAGTTTTTGAGCTATGATAGGTAGTATCCCTCCTACAATTTTTGCTAACATAACAGTAAAAAACAAAGTTATGCATACAGTAACAGATATTAAAAAGCCAGCCTTTTCAAAATAATATATCCTTACAAAATTTAAAGCAGATAAGGTTATTCCGGCAACACAGCTTACTTGGAATTCCTTCCATAAAACCTTAAAAGCATCCTTTAGCTCTATTTCTCCTAAAGCTAACCCTCTGATTATAAGTGTTGATGACTGGGAACCAGCATTTCCCCCTGTGTCCATGAGCATTGGAATAAAGGAAGCAAGTACCACTACCGATTGCAACACGTCCTCATATCTTCGGATAATATTTCCTGTAAATGTTGCAGAAAGCATTAAAACTACAAGCCAAGTTATTCTGTGCTTTGCTAATATTAATGCATTTGTCTTCAGATATTCTTTTTCTGAAGGCTGCATAGCGGCCATTTTCTGAAAATCTTCGGTATTTTCCTGGTCTATAATATCTACAATATCATCTATTGTTACAATCCCAACTAGCCTGCATTCCTTATCAACGACGGGCATGGAAAGAAGGTCATACTTTTTAAACAAGAACGCGATTTTTTCCTGATCATCGTGAGTATTCACATATATAGCATCTGTTTCCATAATATCTTCAACTATTATTGTGTCTTCACTAAATATAAGTTTTCTTATTGATATTACACCTTCAAGTTCTCTGTTATTATCTATAACATAACAAGTATCAATCGTCTCCTTGTCTAGCCCTGTCTTCTTAATGTGCTGTACTGCCTGCTTGACTGTCATTTCCTTTTTCAAGTCAACATACTCTATAGTCATTATGCTTCCAGCAGAATCTTCAGGATAGTTTAGAAATTGATTAATAAGTCTTCTTGTTTTTTCATCTGTATTTTTAAGAACCTTCTTTACGATATTTGACGGCATTTCTTCTAAAAAATCAATTGTATCGTCAAAAAATAGTTCATCTAAAATACTTTTAATTTCCTTGTCAGTAATGGATTCAATAATATATCTTTGAAGTTCATATGGTATATATGAAAATACACCCGATGCAATCTCTTTGGGGAGTATTCTGAATACCATCAATAATTTTTGCTGGTCAATTTGTTCAAAAAGTTGTGCAATATCAACTACATTCATATCGACAACTTCTTTTCTCACCTGAGCATATTTGCCTTGATCAATAAGATCAAGAATCATTTCTTTCATTTTGTAGCCCTCCTTAGTGCCAAACTATCCGATTGGTAGCCATGGCTTTAACTCTATTATTCTCTTTTTCATTAAAATAACTGGTTCACAATCCATAACAACCACCTCCATTTTTCCAAAATATTATTAAAGCAAAATCCTAAAAAAATAGGTAAGAGAACGCAATAAGAAACTAAAGGGTAACATATATTTAGTTTAGCTTCAAATTAAATAATGCAAATGACCAAACTAAAAGGGTATTATCCCTCATAAAGAGATAATACCCTTTCTTTATTTTATGTCAGGTCACTCAAGCCCTTGCTACATAAAACTTTTACTACTTCTCAAATTCGGCTACTTATGGGCGGAACCAGTCCGTTACTCGCCCTTTTCCTCTTTGATGCTGGCCTGTGCCGCAGCGAGCCTTGCGATGGGTACGCGGAACGGCGAGCAGGAAACGTAGTTGAGCCCCAGCTTGTGGCAGAATTCGATGGTGGAAGGATCGCCGCCGTGTTCGCCGCAGATGCCAACTTTGAGTTCGGGGCGGACGCTGCGGCCTTCGGTCGTGGCGAGCTTCATCAGGCGGCCTACGCCCTCCTGATCGACCTTGGCGAACGGATCGCTTTCAAATATCTTCTTCTTATAATAGTCATCCAGGAACTTGCCCGCATCGTCGCGGCTGAAGCCGAACGTCATCTGGGAAAGGTCATTGGTGCCAAAGGAGAAGAATTCGGCGGACTTCGCGATGCTGTCGGCCACAAGCGCGGCACGCGGCACTTCGATCATGGTACCGACCAGGTACTTGATGGTGGTGCTGCGCTCTTTCATGACTTCCTGCGCGGTCTTGTCCACGAACTCCTTGACAAACTGGAGTTCTTTCACGTCGCCTACGAGCGGGATCATGATCTCGGGCACGATATCAAGGCCGGTTTCCTGGCGGACTTCGATGGCGGCTTCAATGATGGCGCGCGCCTGCATTTCAGCGATCTCAGGATAGGTGACAGCCAGACGGCAGCCACGGTGGCCCAGCATGGGGTTGAGCTCATGGAGGTTTGAAACCGTCAGCTTAAGCTCTTCAAACGTCAGGCCCATTTCCGCAGCCAGCGCCTTGATGTCGGCCTCCTCGTTGGGCAGGAACTCATGGAGCGGGGGATCCAGAAGGCGGATGGTAACGGGATAGCCCTTCATCGCCTTGTAAATGCCCTTGAAGTCCGAACGCTGCATGGGCAGCAACTTCGCAAGCGCTTTGCGGCGGCTCGCTTCGTCCTTGGAGACGATCATCTCGCGCATGGCGGGAATACGGCCTTCGCCAAAGAACATATGCTCGGTGCGGCACAGGCCGATGCCTTCCGCGCCAAACTTGATGGCCTGCTCGGCATCATGCGGAGTATCCGCATTGGTCCGGACCTTGAGCTTGCGCACTTCGTCCGCCCAGCCCATGATAGCGGCAAAGTTGCCGGAAACGGCGGCTTCCACTGTGGGGATCTTTTCGCCGTAGACATTACCGGTAGAACCGTCGAGCGAGATCCAATCGCCCTCTTTGATGGTCTGTCCGTTTACGGTGGTGAAAAGATGTTCCTTTTCCTTAACCATAATCTCGGAGCAGCCGGCGACGCAGCAGGTACCCATGCCGCGCGCAACGACCGCCGCGTGAGAGGTCATGCCGCCGCGGGCGGTCAGGATGCCTTCGGACGCATACATGCCCTCGATATCCTCGGGGGAAGTCTCAAGGCGCACCAGAATAACCTTTTCGCCGCGCTTTACAGCCTCGGTGGCGTCAAGGGCGGTGAAGTATACGCGGCCGCAGGCGGCGCCGGGGGAAGCGGGCAAGCCATGTGCAATGGCTTTGGCCTTCTTGATGGCGGAAACTTCAAACGTGGGATGGAGCAGGGAGTCCAAGGAACGCGGGTCGATCTTCAACAGCGCTTCTTCCTTGGTGATCATGCCTTCGTTGACGAGGTCAACTGCAATCTGCAGCGCAGCGGCAGCGGTACGCTTACCGTTACGAGTCTGGAGCATGAAGAGCTTGCCGCGCTCGATGGTGAACTCCATATCCTGCATATCGCGGTAGTGTTTTTCGAGGGTCTGCGCAATTTTATTGAACTGTGCAAACACTTCGGGCATGCCGCTTGCAAGCTCCGAAATCGGGGAAGGCGTACGGATACCCGCCACAACGTCTTCGCCCTGTGCGTTCATCAGATATTCGCCGTAGAGTTTGTTTTCGCCGGTGGAGGGGTTACGCGTGAACGCGACGCCTGTGCCGCAATCGTTGCCCATGTTGCCGAACACCATTGCCTGGACGTTAACGGCGGTACCCCAATCGGAGGGGATGTCGTTCATGCGGCGGTATACGATGGCGCGGGGGTTGTCCCAGCTGCGGAACACGGCCTGTGCAGATTCCATGAGCTGTACCTTGGGATCCTGCGGGAACTCATGGCCCTTTTCCTTGACATACAGCTTCTTATAGCGCTTGACGACCTCTTTGAGGTTGTCCGCAGTCAAATCGGTATCCTGCTTGCAGCCGTTTTCATGCTTGACTTCGTCCAAGATTTCTTCGAACTTGGCCTTTTCCACTTCCATGACGACGTCGCTGAACATCTGGATGAAACGGCGATAACTGTCATACGCAAAGCGCTCGTTGTTGGTCAGTGTTGCTAGACCGACAACGGTTTCATCGTTGAGGCCCAAATTCAGTATCGTATCCATCATGCCCGGCATGGAAGCACGTGCGCCGGAGCGTACGGAAACAAGGAAGGGATCCTTTACGTCGCCAAATTTTTTGCCTGCGACCTTCTCAAGCTCAGCTACGGCCTTGAATATCTGTTCCTCAATATCGTTGCCGACGCGCTTTCCGTCCTCATAATAACGCGTGCAGGCTTCGGTGGTGATGGTAAATCCAAACGGAACGGGAAGACCCAACCCGGTCATCTCCGCCAGGTTCGCACCCTTGCCGCCCAGAAGGTTTTTCATCTGTGCGTTGCCCTCGCTGAAAAGATAAACGTACTTGTGTCCCATATAGTGTCCTCCTATATCAAATTTGTTTAATGAAAGCGGTTTAAAATTGAGCCACTTGCGCGGCTTACAGCAAAATCCTGTAAAGTGCCGCCGCTTCTCTAATTGGCGGATTTCATTATATACTGTCCGGCAACAGAATGCAACGGGAACCTCATAAAATGCAGGAAATCCTGCATGTTGCAGGCTGTTCTTACAGCAATGTCCCAAGCGCCGAAAGAGGCTTGTTTTCCCGCTCCAAAATAGCGGCGCAGTATGCCTCCAGGATCTCCAAAAGCTCCCTGCGGACAGGACCCGGCAGCCGCACACGGTCCAGCTCGCCATCTTCTAAAAGCAGCATGCGCCGCATGGCCTCAAGCGTGAGGCCGGATACCGTCTCTCCATAGTTTTCCCGCCGGGCACAGTTTAAACACAAAGCACCGCCTGCCTGGGCATGGAACCGTAGTTCCCTGTGCGGTCGAAGATCGGTTTCGCACAGCGCGCAGGAAGTGATAGCGGGCTGAAAGCCGATCGCATTAAAGTAGCGCGTGGTAAAACATAGCGCCAGATCGATGGGTTCACTTTCCCCGTAGCAGAGAAAGCTCAGGCTATGGTACAAAAGCGAGAATAGCTCCGCGTTGGGCTGGCGTTCCTGCACGCCAAGACCCGAAAGCGAGAGCATGACGTTCGCTGCCGTAAACTTTACAATATCCTCCCGCAGGGGATAGAACGTTTCCCGGATATCACACTGGTCCACTACAAAACGATCCTTTGACGAAAAGAGCTGGTACTCCCCGAATACGAACGGCTGGGCGCACGCAAGCAAGGGGCTTTTCTGTTTCCGACAGCCCCTTGCTTTTACATCGATACGGCCCATCTCCCTTGTAAAGAGGGTCAGTATCCTGTCATTGTCCCTGTAGTTGGCATAGCGCGTGACAATGCCCGTCACCGTAAGAAATGCCATATGGCCGCCTCTTCATCAACAATGCCCGGGTCAAGCCCGGGCACAAAAGTCAGTGTCCTTTGAACTCTTCCTCCTTGGTGCGCATGGCGCGATAAGTCAGGTAGGCGCCCACCGCCCCTGTTTCCGAAAATTCGCGCCAGGCGCGCTGCGCATCCCGTTTTTTGCTTTTGGCCATAAAGAAATGCACTCCTTATTTTTTTGGAATATTCTTTAGTGTGCCACGGGGCCGCAAAACCAATGAAATGCAATTTCCGGCAAAACAGGATGCCATGCTGCACTAACGAGGTTGCTAAACCTTTTTTCGGGGGCTACCCCCCGGCCCCCACCCAAGGGACACGTCCCTTGGGAATCCCTACCCCGAAAACACCCTACTAGGGTGTTTTCGAAAGCGGGTTCTTAGGGTTCTTAGGGCTGTAACAGCCCTAAGCGGGTGTCTGAGGGTAGAACCCTCAGCGTATCTTTTCAACACTCTGGCGTGTTAGTTACTCGTACCCAAGCTCTTTCAATGCGTTCGGGCTGTTGCGCCAGTCCTCCCGGACTTTGACATAGAGCTGCAGGTTGACGCGCGTTCCCAGCATCCATTCCATGTCCCGGCGCGCCGCCTCGCCGATGCGCCTTAGCATCGTGCCCTTGTGGCCAATAACGATACCCTTGTGGCCTTCGCGCTCACAGTAAAGGGTGGCCCAAACGTCCGTTAACTCCCCTTCTGGGCGCGCGGCCATCTTGTCCACCTCTACGCCCACGCCGTGTGGCACCTCCTCGCGCAGAAGCAGCAGCGCCTTCTCCCGGATGAGTTCGGCGCACAGTGTGCGTTCGGGCACATCCGTCACCATGTCCTCCGGGAAGTACTGCGGTCCTTCCACAAGGTAACCGCGCAGCAGCGCTTCGAGCTTTTCCACCCCCGCGCCGGTTTCCGCGCTGATGCGGAGTATATGGGAAAAGCAGCCCGCCTTTTCTAAAAATGCCTCCGCGGCCTCCACCTGGGCAAGCGAGCAAAGATCGATTTTATTGACAAGGCCGATCTTAGGCGCTTTTGCGTCTTTTAGCCGCTCCACGAGCGCCTCATCCCGTTCCCTTAAACCGTTGATGGGGTCCACGAGATAGAGGATGGCCTCCACCTCGTCGAGCGCAGAATAGGCTATGCGGCGCATGTATTCCCCCAAGCGGTTCTTGGGCGATGCCACGCCTGGGGTGTCCAGGAATACGATCTGGTACTCCTTGCGCGTCAGCACGCCGGTGATGCGGTTGCGCGTGGTTTGCGCGCGCGGAGATACGATGGCGATCTTCTGCCCGACCAGTCGGTTTAACAGCGTGGACTTGCCCACGTTGGGGCAGCCGATGATGGAAACAAAGCCGCTTAGAAACGATGTCATTTCATTGCCTCGGGTGTGAATGCGTGCGGCAGCAGTTCGCCCAGCTCATAGATCTGGAACTTGCCGCTGCGGTTGGCACAGATGACCGGCATATCCGGCTCGCAGAACTCTACCAGCACCTGCCTGCAAACGCCGCAGGGCAGCGTGGTCTGCTCGCCCGAGGAAATGACAGCCAGCGCCTCAAATTTCCGTTCGCCTTCAGATACCGCCTTATATAGTGCGGTACGCTCGGCGCAGTTGGTGGGGGAAAACGACGCGTTTTCGATGTTGCAGCCCAAATAATATGCGCCGGATACGCCTTTGAGGCATGCACCCACGCGATAGCCGGAGTAGGGCGCATAGGAGCGGTCCATCGCCTCGTTGGCCATGCGCAGTAAATTCTTGATCTCCAGGTCATGTATCGTCCGTTTCATCTTTGTACTCCCATCCTTTCCAGTATGGCTCTTTGCCGTTCGAGCATGTATGTTTCTTCGCTTTTTTCCATGTGGTCATATCCGAACAGGTGCAGCGCACCATGTACCGTTAAAAACGCAAGCTCCCTTTCTACGCTGTGCCCGTACTCCCGAGCCTGTTCGCGGGCGCGTTCCGGGCAAATGACAATATCCCCCCAAAACCCGTCGGCCGGCGTTTCCCCCGGCTCCGCCGTGGGGAAACTTAACACATCCGTTACGCGGTCCACCGACCGATGTTCCAGATTAAGCGCGCGAATCTCTTCGGGCGAGATGCAATATAACGCAAGCTCCCCGCGCTTCCCTTCCAGCGCAAACGCCGCGTCAACGGCCGTAAGGATAAGCGCAAGTTCTTTTTCCTGGAGCGTACCTGTTTCATCCGTAATGCTGTGCATTAGTTTTCCCCCGGACGCTCAAACTCAGGATACGCGATGCGCTCATGCAGCAACCCGTTAAACGTACGCAAAAAGCTCTGTTCTATGATAGAAACCTCCCGGAAATTGAGCGGCGACGCGGAGAGCTGCCCATCGTCCATTTTGCCCTTGATGATGCGGTTTACGGTTTCCTCCACATCCTCGCGGGAGGGGTTTTCCATGGATCGTACCGCGGCCTCGCAGCTGTCCGCCAGGTGGACGATTGCGCTTTCCCTGGTGGAAGGCCGGGCGCCGGGATAGCGGAAGTTCTTCTGTGCTACCGGCTTGACGCTCTCTTTAGCCGCCTTGTGGTAAAAATATGCCACCAATGAGTTCCCGTGGTGCTCAAATGCAATCTGCACGACGGCGGCGGGCATCTTGTGCTTGTTGAGTATGATGACGCTGTCTTTCTGGTGCGCGAGTATGATGGCAGCACTTTCCGAAGCGGGCAGCGTATCGTGGATATTCTCGCCGGACTTCTGATTCTCTTTAAAGTAGAGCGGCCGCCTGAGCTTGCCGACATCGTGGTAATATGCACCCACGCGGGCAAGCAGCGCGTCCGCACCGATTGCCTCCGCAGCGCTTTCCGCCAGGGCCGCCGTCATCATGGAATGGTGGTAGGTGCCGGGCGCTTCTGTCATCAGCTGCCGCAGCAACGGGTGGTTGGCATTGCTTAGCTCCGCAAGTCTCGCGCTGGTTGCGACGTCGAACAGGTTTTCCCACAGGGAAAGCGAACCTACCACCAACACGGCGGATATGGTGGAGCTTCCCACCGTCCACGCGGCCGCAATCAGGGTATCGAGGGCCGCGCGCCCCGTCATGACATAGGCAGCAGCCGTAACGAACGCTGCGGCAGCGCCCGCAAACGCGCCTGCGGCGATGATGGAGCCGCGCTTTTGGTTGCCGCGCAACGCGTATATGGCCACCTGCCCGCCTACAAGCATGGAGACACAGATCACCATCGCTTCAAACCCCATCAGATCATTGCCATGTCCCCCCGCAAGCAGCCCAAGGCAGACAGAGAGCAGGACGTTTGCCGCCATGGCTGTGACACTGTCCAGAAGCAGCGCAATGAGCATGATACCAAATAACCCCGTGGTCACGCTTGGGTAGAGCGAATAGAGCGCAATCGCAAGCAGCAAGGAAACCGCCAGGGAAAACGCGAGTATCAGCACCGATTTTTTATTGTACAAGGTCTTGGGGCTAAAATACAGCATAAAGGCCACAAAACAGCCAAACAGCAACGTTAAGAGCAGCGCAAGGCCAATCCTTAAACGCGTATCCGCACCCGGCTGCTGTATCAGCTCCAGCTCACGCAAGAGTTTAAACTGCTGCTCGGTGACCTGCGCTCCTTTTTGTACGATGACCTCGCCCCGCTTGACAATCACGGGCTCAACGCCCTGGGCGGCAAGCTCACGCGCGCGGGCGGTTGCTTCCTCATCCACAACGAATGTCGGCTGCAGGTATGTGTCAAAGAGCTTTTTGCCCACGGCCTTTAGCATATCGGGCAATGTGGTGGCGTTCAATTCCTGGACGTAGGCGGTCTTTCTCGCTAGAAGTGCGCGCTCCTCCAGACCGCTTTTGAGCGCCGTGGTCAGCTTGGATAATACGGCATCCTGCAGGCGCAAAAGCTCACTTTCCTTTGCGCTTAAGAGCTGCCGCCCCTCGTCTTGGGTCAACGGCACCGACAATTCCGAAAGAAGTCCATTTAACTCCTGACTGTTGAGCGCATTCTTCCACTGCTCCACGGTAAGCGAAGTTTCCCCTGCCGTGGCCTGTCCTTTTGAAACAAGCAGCGCCTGCGCATTCTGGCGCATTTTATCTACCTGTTCAAAGAATGTGGCGGCTCCGGAAGTATAGGTTTCAATCAACGCAGAGTCAAGCCGGTAAACGGCCTTTGTGGCTTCCCGCGCCGCGTCTTTGAGGGCTTCTGTGCCAGCTTCATCCTCTACGCTGCGCGGCGCTTCTATGGTTTCGGGCGCCGTCATGCCTGCCATGATATCGTAGCGCTTGGGCGAAAGCACCGCGATGGTGCATCCGTAAAAGAGCACAAGCACGAGTACAAGCGAAAGGGCACTCAACAGCCCAATGCGCTCCCTGCCTTCCTCTTTCCTGCCCATCTGTACCTCCTTAGCCCATCCCCGAAACATGTCCCCCCGCTTAACGGTCAGCTCTTTTTCCGTTCGTACGCACGGATGATGCGCTGCACCAGATCGTGCCGCACGACATCCTTGTGTGAAAGGAATATCTGCGAGATGCCCTCTACGCCTTCGAGCACCCCCAGCGCATGTACAAGGCCGCTTCTTTTGTCCTGCGGAAGGTCGATCTGCGTAATGTCGCCGGTGACGACAACACGGGAGCCTTCGCCAAAGCGGGTTAAAAACATCTTCATCTGCTCGATGGTGCAGTTCTGCGCCTCATCCAGAATGATGTAGGCATTGTTGAGCGTGCGCCCGCGCATGTAAGCAAGCGGGGCCACCTCCACAGCACCGCGTTCTATCAGGCCACGGTAAGTTTCATTGCCCAGGAAATCGTTGAGCGCATCATGCAGCGGCCGCAGATACGGGTCCACCTTGTTCTGGAGATCGCCGGGCAAAAAACCAAGCTTTTCCCCAGCTTCTACGGCGGGACGCGTCAATATGATGCGGTCCACCTCTTTGTTCTTAAACGCAAGTACCGCCATCGCAACGGCAAGATAGGTCTTCCCTGTTCCTGCAGGCCCAACACCGAACACGAGATCAAACTCCTTGAGCGCCTGTACATACCGCTTTTGTCCAAGGGTCTTGCATTTGATCTGGCGGCCCTTGTTGGTGATGGCGATAACGTCGCCCATGATCTGCTCGATTAAGTCTGCGTTGCCATCCTTAGCAAGGTCAACGGCGTAGCGGATACGCCCGCGGTTGATGGGCTCGCCTTTCCGCAGCATCTGAAGCAGCTTTTCTAATACTACCCGGCAAAGCTCCACATCCGCTGTATTCCCCTCTAATTTGATGCAATCAGAGGACGTACTGATGCGCGCCCCCGTTTCCGCCTGCAAAATATCTAAGTTTTCATCGAACACGCCGAACAGCTTGATCTGCTCGTCCATCGACTGTACCGGCAAAAACGCCTCGGATTTGAGCGGAGCCCGTTCCGGGGACTCTTCAAATAGGTTCAATTCTTCCAAAAACTGCACTGCCTTTCGTGTTACTCTACTACTGCCAATGCTTTAGTTTACCCCGTAGGCTCCACAATGCTGCACAGGATTAGTACATCGGCTTTGTAATGCCGATCTGCTCGCGCGTGCATATCGCGACAACCGCCTGAATGCTGCCATCCTCCAATATTGAGGATTCGCTCACTTTTTTTATAATCTGCGCCTCTTTTGGTACCTGCTCAAGCGCCGCAAGTTCGGCCCTGAAAAGTGCCTCCGCAAGGATCTCGTTCGCCTCCGCAGGAACTTCCTGAATGGTCAGTTCGCGCCGTACGCCGCTTTTGACGCTCATAGGAAGTACCAGCCCGCGCTGCTCCGATTCCCGTATGATCTCTTCCTCATATTCCGCAAAAGCGCTTTCAGTTCGGAAGAGCGGAAGCCCCGCGACTTCTATTATCCGGAATGGCTCGCTCCGCCCGCTGGGCATAAGCGCTTCTTCCGTACAGGGAAGGGTGACGGTGGATGTATACCAGACCTGCGCCAGCGCTTCCCCTTCGGCAAACACGTACAACGGCTCGGCCGCGCCTTCGCGTGTGATGTCGCCGCGTATGAGGATTTCACCCGCGCGTACCGCGTCCCCGGGTTTGGCATTGGACTTTCCTGAGAGTGCGGTGACTTTTTCTATAATGCCGTCCTTTTTCGCTACTACATTGGACGGGATGCTTTTATCCGGCCGCGGCGGAATGGGCTCCGCCTCCACGATTTCTAACGTTAAGATAATGCCGTCCGTCCGAGCGCCCGCCCATGCAATGCGGTCGTCATATGAGCGCACAGCCCGTGAAAGGACCGCAAGCTCTACTGCGCTGCGCGGCATGCCCGTATAGATGCCCGCTTCTTC
>JAEZIE010000263.1 GCA_023416175.1 Bacillota bacterium | reverse complement strand
CCGGCCAGAAATTTATCGGCCTGAACGGCGGTCCCCAATTTTCCTTTACGCCTTCCATCTCCATGTTCGTCAACTGCGAAACGGAGGGCGAGTTATTGCGGCTCTATAGAGCCTTGTCTCAGGATGGCTCTGTGCTGATGGAACTTGGCGGCTATCCATTTGCACAGAAATTTGTCTGGGTGCAGGACAAGTATGGCCTGTCCTGGCAGCTCAACCTGGGCGCACGCAGCCAAAAAATCACGCCCTTTCTGTTGTATTCGGGCGCGCAGTTGGGTAAAGCGGAGGAAGCCGTTCTATTCTATACCAGCCTATTTCCCGACTCGTCCGTTCTCCATATGGAGCGTTACGGGGCAGATGAAGGCGTGCCGCAGGGCACAATCAAACACGCAACGTTTCGCTTAGCGGGGCAAGAGTTCATGGCGACCGAGAGCGGTATGGAGCATGCGTTTACATTCACCGAGGCGGTCTCCCTGTATGTGGACTGCGAAAATCAGCAGGAAGTGGACCGGCTTTGGGATGCTTTTACAAAAGAGGGAGAGGTGCAGCCCTGTGGCTGGGTCAAAGATAAATACGGTGTGTCCTGGCAGATCGTGCCCGCCGCGCTCAACGACATGATGAAAGATCCGGACCCCGGCAAGGTACACAATGTGATGAAGGCCATGCTGCAGATGGAAAAGCTGGATCTCCCGGCATTGACCCGCGCATATGAACAAGGCCAGTAGTTCTGTAGAACAAATTGCATAAGCCCGCTATCCATGAGCCTGGATAGCGGGACTTTTTTTCGGACGCTGACTGCAGGGGCAAACTATATGAGGTAAATTAGGGCATATTTGCTTATTATTGACGATAGAATCTTTATATCATATAATTAGGATGTGGAAAATGTTCGAGAAAGTGGTACAACTCATGATGAAAGTTACAAAGAATATTTCCAGCGCAATTACGTTCAGCCAATTGTCTTCCCTTGAAAAGGCTTCCAAAAGCACCCCTTCCACCAAGAAGGCGATTAAATTTGACAAGTTAAAAAAGGTTGTCAAATAAAATCAAAGGATATAATCGATTGTCAAAGAGATTTCGTATCCTCCATCTGATATTCACCTTTTTGCCTACCGTTTGGTTCCCCCTTTGCCTGAACTGGTTAGGAGAGACCCTACTTTTGGTTGTCAAAACAGATGCCGGGACGCGCCTGACGGCATTTGGAGTCATTCTGACAGTACTTGTTGTTTTACTGGCCATTCTATTTCAACTCCTTCATTTTATTAAGAGCAACAACGTCGATTATCATGCATTATTGGAAAATTACAATGCGATGAAAAAAGTCGCGGATTCATTAAGCGCGCTGTGCAACAGGAGAAGCAAACGATATATCCGCTTCATTGAGGAAAACAAAAAGTCGTCCGGATTAGCAGCGCTCTCCGGCATTCATGATCCGGTGGAGAGCATCAACAATATTTTGGATGAGGTATCCAACTTTTTCGCGGATTCTATGAGCGTCCGGAGAAACCAGGTTACCGCCAACCTGGCCTATTGCATCTGTGATAATAAGACCTGGACCTGGGCGGACAGCAACGGGGTAGAAGACCCTGCTTTAACCGCTCTCATCAACAATGAGCAATCCGCAATGTATCAGATCAGCAGCGGTAAACAGAATTTTCTGTTTCATGCCGATAAAATAGAGGCGAACAGAAAGTCGGAATATATCTTCAACAAAAAAGACGCGGAACACAACAACATCGGAAGCATCATTTGTGCAAAGGTGGTTTGCGGCAAACACAACAAAGAGTATATATTTGCCGTCATGACGATCGCCACATACGGGAAGCGAATCATCCATGATCTCAACAATGAAAAACAGGTCAAAGAGTTTATCAAAGATCAGATATTGGAGCAGTATTTTGAAAGAATAAGGATGGAACTGGCGCTGGTATACGCAAAATATCTTGCTTCTGGTACCCCAATGATCAATGACGAAGAGTTATTAAAGACGTTGAGCTCCTAAGCGGAGACGAATTCTCCAGCGTTGCCGCTCTTTAACAAGCTATGCTCCTTTTCAGGAGCCTTTCTTATATGTGCGCTACTTTGGATAGGGAGGACGGGCGTATGAAGCAGAAATTGGGGACCAGAGTTTGGCTTGCACTGCTGATGTTCGGGCTGTTTGGCCAGCTGGCCTGGACAGTGGAAAACATGTACCTAAACGTGTTCGTATTCAACACCATATCGGGGGATCCGGGTGTGATTGCCAACATGGTCGCCATGAGCGCGCTGACTGCCACCATAACAACGCTGCTTGTTGGGGCCCTTACGGATAAGCTGGGCAGGCGCAAAGCATTTATAGTGGCGGGATATGTGTTATGGGGACTTTCCACCATGGCGTTTGGCGTCATCTCCATTGAAAATGCCAAAGTCATGTTCCCCGGCGTCGCTGCAGCGCAGGTGGCGGCCACTATGGTCATATTGATGGATTGCGTCATGACATTCTTTGGCTCGAGTGCGAACGACGCCGCATTCAACGCCTGGATAACGGATGTGACAACCCCGGAAAACCGGGGAAGGGCGGAGGGCGTGCTATCAAGCCTCCCGCTCATTGCGATGCTGATCGTATTCGCGGGATTGGACGGTTTTACCCAGCGCGGGGATTGGAGAATGTTCTTCAACATCGTCGGCGGCATTGTGGCGCTCGGCGGGTTATGCGGGGTGTTTCTATTAAAAGATGCCCCATCGCTTTCCAGAAGTACGACGGGGTATTTTTCGAATATCATATACGGGTTTCGCACTGGAGTGGTGCGCCAGAACCCTTCCCTTTATCTCTCGCTTTGCGCATTGGGCATTGCGGGCGCGGCAACCCAAATCTTTATGCCGTACCTGCTGATCTATATCCAGAAGTCGCTCAATATTCAAAATTACGCGCTTCTGCTGGGGGTGGTGCTCCTGAGCGCCTCAGTTATGAGCGTAGTATGCGGGCGGCTGATTGACAAAATGGGTAAGCTGAAGTTCATATTCATTGCCATCGCATTGGAACTTATAGGACTCCTTTTGATGTATTCGGCGGTAGATATGACGTTTGTGGCGGCGGCGGGTATCATCATGATCGGCGGCAACATGCTGCTGCTCGCAACAATCAACGCGCTCGTTCGCGATTTTACGCCGCAGGATAAGGCGGGGCATTTCCAGGGTATCCGGATGCTGTTTGCGGTGCTTTTGCCCATGGTCACGGGCCCGTATATCGGGGCGGAAGTCATTCGCGGCAGCGGGCGCACTTATGTGGATCTGGGCGTCGTCAAGCAGGTGCCCACACCCGCCATATTTTTAGCCGCCGCCATTGTGCTGCTTTTGGTTTTTGTTCCGGTGTTTGCCCTAAAGCGCCGGGAAAAGAGACAGGCGGCAG
>JAEZIE010000244.1 GCA_023416175.1 Bacillota bacterium | reverse complement strand
GCGCAACGATGCCGTACCGGTCACAAATACGCAGGCCTTGGAAAACAGAATATCCCTTCTCTTTCTTGGAACACTATTTTCTAAACGTACATGCGGAATTGCAGAACCGAGCAAGGAGAGTACATGGAAAACCGTGATGTATCAAAGCTGCCCATGATGGCACTAAAGGACGTTCCAACGCCCAATGCAGATGCAAAGGAAATTACGGCATTGGTTAAGGAGGACGGGCGTATCACCGGCTATCAATTATCGGATGGCCGCATTTTGAGCAAAGAAGAGGGCGTAGAGCTCGCCAAGCAAGGCGGTATCCAAGGCGTTGGAGTAGCAACCCGGAAAGGAACCGAGTATCTGAAGTCTCTCCCGGACGACAGGGAAGATAACAACCTGGATAATTTGCCTTCCGTTACGCATTGATGGCAAAATCATCGCTCTGGGGCGGTACCTTCCGGATGTCGTAGCGCACGCTTATCACCTGATAGCTGGCCAGGTTAAAAAGGTTCAGTGTGCGGAAGCTGATTCCAGCGAGATTATAGATTTCCACCAATTCCAGTACCAGCAGGCTATACATGGAATCGCAGACTAAGACATACGATAAGTTTCCTTCCTCCAAAATGCGGAAAAAGACCCTTTGCGTATCTGGGTCGATCTCGGGGTATGCGCCTGTACGACGAACGAGCGCGTCCGCTTGCTCGGGGGAGAGCGCACGGTATTCACCGTTGGGCGGATAAGGCACTTCCCATTGGTAACAGCAGTTGGGGATGCCCAGCAGTATTTTGGGGTTGGAAAAGTACCGGGCAACATAATCCAGCCCTTGCTGAACGACGTCGATGGGAGTGAGTCCCGCAGAACATACGTACTCACCTGGCGTAATGATAAGGCGGTCTAGTATTCGGCTATATAGGGGAAGCGCTTCGGGCAGAGTAATTGGGTTTTCCAATACCACAACCAGCCGAATGGAGGCGACGATAATCAGCCCGGCAACGTGCAGACGGTTTGCAGCCATCTCCAAGAAGGCGGTATAGGGCCCGTAATCCTCCACCAAAATTTGCTCGAATCCGAAATTCACCCCATAGTATCCATAGGTCAGTGCCACTTCAACGCAATTGTTGATCAAAGTCTGCTGCGCCGTAAGATCGGATAGTACGCCATGCAGCAGTTCGCCCGAGTAGACCCCTTCCACCGTATTGGTAACGACCAGCAGCGGCCCTACGCCAGCTTGCCGCGCTGCCGTGACCAGGGGCGCACTATCGGGGACGGTGAGCGTACCGCCAGGACGAATCTCATGTCCAAATATGCTCAAATAGGTAAGGTACGGAAACATGGTACTCCATTGTTGTGGATCGTATACGGGATAGGTATAGGCATTGACCTCGATTGCGGGGCGGACCAGCCCGGTTTGGGGAATGTGCAGCGTCTGTCCAACATATACGACGTCCGTATCCGCAATTTCAGGATTGAGCGCGCGCAACCGCTCGGTAGTCATTCCAAATAACCGCGCGATGGAATACAGCGTATCGCCGGGCTGTACAATATAGTCCTGCAACGACGTTCACTTCCCTTTTGCGCATCTGTTGATTTTTATGACCATTCACGCGTAAAAATGAACGGTTTTCGTGGATAGATCACAGGGCTATTCATCAAATAAAATATCGCCGACGGTCAAAAGCCATCGGCGGTATGAGAACCCTAACGGATGTTACGGTTAAAAGGTTTTCCTTTCTTAAGCTTTCAGACGGATTTCGCCTTCCGGCTTACCTCCTTTCACCGCAACCTTAATGCCCGCCCTTGGCGTTTCAATAAAGAACTTTTCTGTGCAAGCGTCGCTTTTCCTACAATTTTCCTTGCTGCATGCATCTGGTACAAAAATGTCTATGCAGCCGAATCCATCCCCAATTTCTAAGCAACCACATCTATTCTCAATTTTAATAATCATGATCGTCTCGCTCCAATTCCGTTTCGACGTTTTATTCCTAGCGGGGTACTCTACCCTATAAATATTCACGGCGAGCGAACGGAGAAAATAAAGAATAGAAAGAATTTTTATCATCCTCCCGATCTGGAAAGCCGTAAAAATTGAATGGCAGCCAGTGCCGAAAATACTACCCATGGAACGAGAGAAGCCAGTGAGAAGTAAACCCCAAGGGTGTCGACAGTAGAGGGGATCAGCATAAGGATCCCAGACGATAATCCAATCGCAGCCATCGCCTTGCCATAGATAGCGCTTTTAAACATAACAACAGCTATGATGATTAGGCAAATGGCGCTCAATATATAGTAGATATCGAATGCCGTTCCTTTCCACTGGGCAATCAAGGCCTGACCTGCGGCAAGGAATACCGATCTTTCCGGCTCTGAGACACTGATTGCGAACTGTCGGCTCAGAGAAAGCATTTCAAATGCCGGATTGGAGGAATAATATGCCGCAGTGGCTAGCAAGCCACTCATCAGGGCAAGCAAAAGCAAAGCCTCGTTCTTCTGCCTGAGCGATAGATAAAAGGCAAGGTACATGACGGCTACGATCGTATTGTTGACAATATACAGCAGATCAAGGTGCATCAGGCCAAGAAGCCAGCTGCTCTGCAACATTTGGAACCACTCCGGAACGGATTTTGGCGTAGGCCATATGGTGTAGACCGCTATCTGGATCGGTATCAAGATCAGCATTGCAATCGTCGCTATGCCGGCGATCCGGTAAAGCTGCCCCCACCCGGGGAGCCCCACCTCGTTTTGAAGGTTTATTTTATCCTTCTCGGACAATATCTTCCCATAGTTTGATGCATCCATACATCCCTCTCCCTCTCTTACGGATTGGCATCGAGCAGGGCATTTTCTATGGCCTTCAATATCACCCTGCTGCTGTATGTAGCACCCGATACGGAGTCTACCTGCAAGGATTGGGATTCGACTACTTTTTGAGGGATCACCTCCGCCGGCGTTCCCTGCCCATTGTCGTGCTTTATAAGATCGATACCTGTAATTCGGTGATCCTTTACCGTAACGTTCACCTCGGCTGAAACGGGGAACGCGGAATAGCTGCCGGAATAGACCCCGTCTTTGACCGCAGTGAGATCAACTTGCTGGAGTTCCAGATCTTTGAGTGCTTCCAGGTTGGACTGAACTCCGGACAGCATCGCGGAAACACCGATTACGATTGCGGCAATCACCGCAAGCACAACGCAAAGAATGACGACACGTTTCTTTTTCATATTCAAAGCTCCTTATGCCCCAAGACCTTTTGAAGCGGGGCCTTACGCAAGAACGCCGAGCTTTCCAACTACGGCCTGTATCAGCTTTTCGCGGTTTCCGACGTTCGACCAATTGACGATGCCCGTTCCATAGACGGTAACTCCCTTGGTCTGACAGAGTGTAAGCATCTGCTTCATTGCGCGGTTTCCACCCATCCATGGGTGGGGGAAGTGCTGCGTCAGAAAGCACGCGGCCTTTTTCCCGCTGAGAGACCCGATTTGGGACAAATATGCCTGCATGACCGGGGAAAGCGAGAAGCCGCGCACCGGGGCGCCGAATAGCACCGCATCGTATCCGCTGACGTCAGGCTTTTCAGTGAGCCTGATTTTCTGAGCATCGCCCTCTTCGTCGTTTAAAGCCGATACTTTTAAAAGGGACACCGAATGTCCTGCAGCTAAGAGCTTATCCTTCAGCTTTTGCGCTACCATTAGCGTGTTCCCCGTGTGGGAGTGAACCACGATGCCGACTTTCATGATTGATTTCCTCCTTATATTTACAATAAATAATCAACAATCAGGTTGAGATCCCGGTACAGGTTTTTTGTATCGCCCAGGTCGCCATTGTTGGAGAAACTCAATGTCAGCATGCCATGTACGGCGTAAATGCAAATTTTTGCCACCACTTCGATATCTGTTGCCCGTAATCTGCCGCTCTCCACATAACTCCCAAACGCTTCGTTCCACATGGCGCCAAAGTCCGGTTCTAAGACCGCATCCTGTGATTTTTCGCCTGGTTTCTGGCATTGATAAAAATAGAAGAATTTAAAAACGTTGGGGTTCTCCAAATAGTATTCCATATAGGACTGGAATACGTTTTTTATATTCATATCCTGGAGCGTGGAACGGAATTTTTGCTGCAAAATTTCTACAAGCTCCCGAATCATATACTGCTTTGTTTCCAACAGCAGCTCGTTTAAATCCTTAAAGTAGCTGTAGAGCGTCGGGAAGGAGTACCCCGCGCTGTCCGCCACCTTTCTCACCGTTACGCCCTCTACCCCTTCCCTTTCAATAATCACTTTTGCCGCTTGAAGAAAGTACAGTTTACCTCTGCTCCGTTTGAGTTCTTGCCTCCCCTTGGTCTTTGGGTCCATTCTGCTCTCCTTTTATGCTATACTCCCATAATGCTAATTTTAATAAAACTATCCTAACATTGTTTATTTTTTTTAACATTGTTATTGTATTATCTTAATGTCGACATGTCAACAAGGAAAATAAAAAAATGGAAATAAATTTGATATAAAGAAAAACCCCGGAGATCCCGGGGTTTTGGGCTTTTTTCTTATTTTTATAAAGATGCGAGCGCCGAATACTGCGCTTTGAGCGAAGGGTATACGGTTTTATAGAGCGCATAATAGGGCGCGTAGGCCTGGACGCTCTGCTCATCCGGCTGCTGGAGCGGGTTGAGACGGATGACAGCGTCGCACGCTTCGGGTACGCTCTTATATACGCCCGCGCCCACGCCCGCAAGCAGCGCTACACCCAATGCCGGGCCTTCCCCAGAGGAAGCGACGGTTGCGACCGGGCAGTTTAATACATCCGATAGCATCTGCCGCCATAAAGTACTCCTTGCGCCGCCGCCCGTCGCCAAGAGTTCCTTGGGTACAATACCCATACCGTGGAGTACATCCAGGCATTCCCGCTGGGAATAGGAGACCCCTTCCATCACGGCGCGCAGCATATCGTACTTTGTGTGGATGGCGGACAGGCCGATAAACGCGCCCCGCGCGTCGGGATCCAGTATCGGAGAGCGCTCGCCCATCAAGTAAGGGAGATACAGCAGCCGGTTGGAGCCGATGGGTACGCGGGCTGCCTGAGCGTTCATGAGTTCATATGGGTCAACGCCCATACCTGCTCCAGTTTCCATTTCAGCGGTAAAGAACTGATCGCGGAACCATTTGAGCGAAAGCCCGGCGGAGAGCGTGCAGCTCATGACCGTATAGCAGCCCGGCACGGCATGGCAGAACGTATGTACCCGCCCGCCGGGGTCGATGCGTACGCTGTCCGCATGCGCGAATATGACGCCGGATGTGCCGATGGTTAAAAATGCGCGGCCTTCTTTGACAACGCCGGTTCCCACGGCTGCTGCCGCGTTGTCCCCCGCACCGCCCACCACGGGCGTACCTTCCGCCAAGCCGGTGAGCGCGGCAATTTCTTTTGTAATATGCCCCGTGACGTCGGGTGATTCATACACTTTGGGCAGCAGCGCGCCGTCGATATCCAGTATGGAGAGCACCTCTTCCGACCAGCGGCGTTTGGGCACATCCAAAAGGTTGGTGCCCGCGGCGTCGGACGCTTCCGTTGCGTACGCACCGGTCAGGCGGTAACGGACATAATCCTTGGGCAGAAGCATCATGCGGCACTCTTTATAAAGCTCCGGCTCGTGTTTGCGCACCCAGAGCACCTTGCCGGCTGTAAAGCCGGTGAGCGCGGGGTTGGCCGTGATGGCGATGAGCTTTTCTTTCCCCACCTTTTCTGTGATTTCCGCGCATTCCGCCGCTGTACGGCCATCGCACCACAGAATGCTGCGCCTTAACACCTCGCCTTTTGCGTTAAGCATGACAAGCCCGTGCATCTGGCCGGAAAGGCCTACGCCTTTGATATCCCTGGCGTCAACACCCGAGCGGGAGACGACCTCTCGTATTGTTTCAACGGACGCGTGCCACCAATCTTCCGGCTCCTGTTCCGCCCAGCCGTTTTGCGGCTGGTAGAGCGGATATTCCCTTACCGCCGAGGAGATCCGGTTCCCCGCTTCGTCAAATAACACCGTCTTGGTGCCGGATGTTCCGATATCCACGCCGATCAAATATTGCATAAGTGCCTCCTGATCAATTCTTTAGAAAAAAAGAAATATGAACGCATGAATGCCGACGCAGCGGCCCCTTAGCAAGGCTTCGGCTATACTTACTTTACCATTATGGAACATGGTTGGAAAGAGATTTTAAGAGTTTCGATTTGTTTCGATCGGGCACGAACTTGCTGGCAGTACCCCAAGATACGCTGCTTACTTTTTCTTCAACTTATCCTCATACATATTTTGATCCACAATTGCAAGGATCTGCTCCAGATTCATATCCGTTTCAGGCCGATAAGAGAATATGCCCATGCTTGCGTTTATCGAATAAGGCTTGTAGCTTTCCTTGTTCAAAGACTCAAACTTTTCGGCAATTCTTCGGCAGGTTTTGTCCGCCTCCTGTTCATCATCGATTTGAAACAGTATGATGAACTCATCTCCGCCGTAGCGGAAAATGATATCATTGGGCTTGATCTCATCCCTTATGATTTTGCAGACATCAATGATGAAAGCATCCCCTTCCAAGTGTCCGTATTCATCGTTTACCGTTTTTAAATTGTCCATATCCAAAAAGCAAAGTTGAAAGCCCGCTTTGTTCCTTTTGGCGGTCTCAAGCTTTTTCCCTACAAGATCCATGCCGACTCTTCTGTTCAATACCCCCGTGAGGCTGTCTGTGGACGCGTTTATGGTAAGTTCATTTTCCATCCGCTTGATTTCCGCAATATCTGCGACCCCACTCAGAATCGATTTCTCTCCGAAATAATCGATTAGCTCATAATTCACGATGGCGCGTTTGACTTGCCCCGACAACGCTTTTTGTTCCACCACATAATCATTCACTTTTCCGTCTATCTCTAGGATTTTGCAGATGACGTCCAAATCCGAAGCATTTTTATAAAGATCTTTATGGTGAAGCGCGCCATACTGTTCTTCTTGGATCTCATAAAACAGCATCGCTTTTTGATTTGCGTATCGAATTCTTCCATCTGCAAATCCGGATATGATCAACGGAAAGGGATTGATTTCAAATAACTTGATGAATGTTGTCTTATCCTCTTTGAGCATTTCCTCATTGATAAAGTCCTTAATATTGTGCCGATACAATGAAAGGAACAGCACAAGCGCCAATAGGACCGGAGTGGTGGAATTAAATATCTTCATAAAAGTATCGCTATTGTGAAAGGTAGAAAGGAACGATACAAACAGAATATGAACGAACGCGTATATTCCCACTACCCACTTGGGATACATGGGGATGATAAGCGACGCCGCAAGAACGATTATAATGTAAACATCAATGTTTCCGTTAAATCGCTGGCTGTTAATGGACATGATCGCCCCAATCAATAATGTTAGGAACAGGTCCAATAGTATCGCGGTCTTGGCGGCCCAGGGAAATTGATGATGCCAAGACTTTTCAATTTTTACGTAAATCAAAATATAAAGAAACGATAAGACAAGCGCTGCAATATGTATGGCAATCAGGGTCTGGCGGTAGATCAGATCGACCGTGCTGTCTTTACTCAATATGAGATCAAGATAGAGGCTAAAAACACATACAAGAAACGTTACCCACTTGAACAGTCTGCCGCGCTGCAAACTGATCATCGTGTACTTCTCTTTAAATTCCGCACTATTTTTAAAATCCGTATCAAATAATAAACTCTTAAAAAGTTTATGGAGAATTTTCATACTAGCTTGTGTGAAGTATCCTTCCTTCATCGTATTTTCAATTTTCTGGAGCAAGGCTCTATGTCCTTATAATCGTTATTTTATTTCTTTTTTTTATAGGATCAATGGAGCCGCTCTGAAATAAAGCCGGATCGTTCATTAATGAGATCCAGGCACGGTAATTTCGGGCTTTCATGCTCGCGTGTAAGTCACAATGCCTCCTGAACAATGCATACTATGAATATGTAAAATACAGGGAAGGACGGAGCGTCGTGCTCCGAACGGGAACAATATGGATCAGTTTCGAAACCCAACCCATTCTTCTGCAAGATGCTGTACCGATTACGGACCGAAACCGTTCGTAGTAAACATTGAGAAAGCTACGACGCAGAATAACACGTTCCGGACTGCTCTATGGACGGGAAAGCATTTGCAGCTTACCCTGATGAGCATCAATCCCGGGGAAGATATCGGATTGGAAATCCACCCCCACGTTGACCAGTTCATACGCCTGGAAGCTGGTCAGGGCATTGTAAAAATGGGCCGAACAAAACACCGGTTGGATTTTCAGACCTGCGTTAAGAAGGATTGCGCGTTCATCATTCCCGCCGGCACATGGCACAACCTCATTAATACCGGCGACGAGCCAATCAAGCTGTATTCCATCTATGCGCCGCCCCAGCATCCGTTTTGCACGGTTCATAAGACAAAGGCTATAGCAGAAGCCGCCGAGCGCCATTGAAGAAATGAAGTCCCATTCTCAAGCGTAGAGAATGGGACTTTACGCAGATTTGCATAAACCTTAGCCATTGTCCCTGTTCGCGATATACTCCGCGATTTGGGCATAATCCGTCTGGGACAGCCTTCCCGCCATGCCCTTTCCGAAGTAGGCCACATCGTCGATCGCCAGCCATCTCGACTTCTGCCCGTATTGAAATTCCGCAATACAGTTGCAGCCCAGCTGGTGCGCCTGCTGCACAAGCCCTCGCTTCACATCGATGAGGGTTTTTAATTGCGCTCCGATTTTAAAGCTTAAATCGACGGCAACAGGCGCGACGGGCTGCATCTGAGGCACGCCGCACTCAATAAAAATGATTTGATCAAATATCGTTGGATACCCTTTCATACTTCACGTTCCATGATGGCGATGAACTCTTGCCGCGCCGTACCAAACCCCGGGACATCTGCCGTTGCGCAGGAAACCAGGCGCCACCCCTGCTGCGCATATGCATTCAGCGCCTCCTGAAGCTTCTGCGGATCAAACTTGCCGGAAAACCACTTATCCTTCATCGTGAGTACAAAATACTGTTTCATATTACATCCCCTTCCAGTTATTTGTGAAAAGTATATGCGCTCATTTGCTTAACCACAATCCATTAATACTAATGATGCTGCCAAAACCGTCAATACCGGAACAAAACCGCTGTGACATCCCAAAGCTTTTCGTTTACAATAAGACATGTTTCCTTTTATCTCCCGCCACGGGGCAAAGGCATTGGGTTGCTGGTGAACACGCACAGCCCGATTGATTGACCTGCTGCTTGGTTCATTTAGAAAAAAACGAGGGAGCTCCATGATCGTTTGCACAATACCCCAGGAACAGATGCAGGAAAAACACTACGATTATTTTCAGCAACGGACGGGCATCAACATTGTTCCCGCGATTACAAGCGAGGAACGCGCGTGCCTGATACCGGAGGCAGAGATCTTGCTCACGTTTCCTTCCACCATAAAAAAATACATCGCGAGAGCAGAGAAGCTTAAATGGATATTCTGCCTGTCCGCGGGCGTTGAGGAGCTGCCCTTTGACGAACTGAAAAGGCGAGGTATCATCGTTTCCAATGCAAGCGGCGTCCACGCGGAGCAGATGTCCGAGCACACGCTAGGCATCATGATCGCGTTTTGCAGACAATTCCACACGATGATAAAAAACCAGCTTGAAAAACGGTGGGATCGCCTGATGGACGTAGACGAGCTTGCCAGTAAGACGCTGTGCATCATTGGCACGGGCAGCGTGGGCCGGGAAATTGCATACAAGGCCAAAGCGTTTTATATGAACGTCATCGGCGTGAAAAATACGCCCGCAGCCCTCCCCGACTTTGACGCCATCTATACGTCGGACCGCCTGCACGATGCACTGAAAATTTCAGATTATATCGTGGTGATCACGCCGTTGACCCAGAAAACCTACCATATGATCGGCCTAAAAGAGTTCCAATGCATGAAGCGGAGCGCCGTGCTCATCAATATTTCAAGAGGCGATACCATAGACGAAGAAGCCATGATTACGGCCTTGGAGGAAGGCTGGATCTCCGGCGCGGGTCTCGATGTGTTTCATGAAGAGCCGCTTCCACCGGAAAGCAAGCTTTGGGGACTCCCCAACGTACTCCTCACACCGCACAATTCCGGCCTGAGCCGACACTATTATCAAAAATGCGTAGAGCTTTTTGCGGACGCGTATAAGCTATATGCGAGCGGGCAGGGCGTTCTCAACCAAATTGACCTCGAAAAGGGGTATTAGTCGTTTGCGTTTGCATATATGTCAAAATAAAGCGCCCCGCGAAATTCCGCGGGGCGCTTCAATCTCAGTTTATAAGAATGCGCTATCTACGCGCTGCGTCATACAACCTTGCGACAGCCACCCAATCCACGACGTTCCAGAACGCCTTCACATAATCGGCGCGTAGGTTCTTGTATTTGAGATAATATGCGTGCTCCCAGACGTCGATACCCAGTATGGGGGTGAGGCCCTTGTCATCCATCAGCGGATTATCCTGGTTGGGAGAGGAACTTACCGTAAGCTTTCCGGAAGCGTCCGTGCTCACCCATGCCCAGCCTGAGCCAAACCGGCCAATGGCCGCCGCAGTCGCCTTTTCTTTTAGAGCGTCGATACCGCCAAAGTCAGCGTTGATCTGCTTTAAAAGCGCGCCGTCCGGGTTCCCGCCACCGTTGGGGGAGAGCGTTCCAAAATAGAGGTTGTGGTTGTAAAAGCCGCCGCCGTTGTTGCGGATGGCGGTGCGCAGCCCTTCATCCGAAATAGAGGAAAGATCCGACAATATCGTCTCAATGGACTTTCCCGCAAGCGCAGGGTCTTTCTCCAAAGCAGCATTCAGGTTGTTGGTGTACGCCGCATGGTGTTTGGTGTAGTGCGTAATCATGGTAAGTTCGTCAATGTGGGGTTCAAGCGCTTTGAAATCATATGTCAATTCAATCTGCTTTAACATCATACAATACTCCTTGTCCGTATTTTTGTTGTTATCTCCTCGCCGGTTGCGGCGGTATGTGCGTTTATGGCGCGAGCACGGAAGCCGCGATCACATCCGCCAGGGCGTCGAGTTCCTGCTCGGATTTTAGGGAAGAGCGGATATCCATCGTGCCTAAGATCGTAATCTGCTTCATGGCGTGCAGCCGTTCCTCCATCGCTTTGAGCGCGGCGCTTGCCCATGTGTGGTTGCCGATGATGGCAGCGGATCTGTTCTGCATGTTGAGCACGGAAAGCTCTTGCAGCACGGCATCCATCCCGTAGTAAAGCGACATATTGTAGGTTGGCGAACCAATTACAAAATGGCTGTATTTCCATACATCCGCAATGATATAGGAGGCATGCGTGTTGCTCACATCATACATGCGCATATCCGTTACCCCACGTTCCGCCAACTTGTTGGAAAGAGCAAGCATTGCATTTTCCGTGTTGCCGTACATGGATGCATAAAAAAGCACCACGCCCTTCAACTCTGGGACATATCGGCTCCATCTGTCGTACTTCTCCAAGAGGTACCAAATATTTTCCCGCCAGATCGGCCCGTGCAGCGGGCAAATAATCTGGATGGGCAATTCGCGCAACTTATTGAGCGCCGCCTGTACCTGTGGGCCAAAGCGCCCCACGATATTCGCGTAGTAGCGGCGCGCTTCATCTAGAAACACATTTTCAATGTCGATTTCATCCGCGAACAGGTTTCCGGAATGCGCGCCAAACGCACCAAACGCATCCGCAGAAAAAAGGATTTGCCCCGTCACCTCATATGTCATCATCACTTCGGGCCAGTGCACCATGGGCGCCATATAGAAGCGGAGCGTTGTTCTGCCCAGCGAAAGTTCCTGCCCTTCCTTCACTTCCAATTGATTGGCCGAAATATCCATGGTGTAATACTGCCGGAAGAACTGGAAGGTCATTTTATTACCCACCACTTTTACGTTTGGATAGCGGCGGATAAGCTCCTCGATATTTGCGCAGTGGTCGGGCTCCATGTGGTTGATCACCAGGTAATCAAGCGTCCGGCCATTGAGCACATGCGTCACGTTCTCCAAATACTGTGCGCTGACGGAAGAATCCACCGTATCCAAAATCGCGGTCTTCTCGTCCAGCACCAAGTATGAATTATAGGCTACGCCGTTGGGGAGCGGAAACATGTTCTCAAACCGAGAGATCCGCCTGTCGCTCGCCCCAACCCAATATACCTGCTCTGTAACCTTTCGTACGCTCTGCATGTCGTATCCTCCTGATTTATTAATAACCAACCTTTTCGTCATTCAAGCTATCACAAATATTTCTGATATACAAGCAGGGGAATATCTCCCCTGCCACTCA
>JAEZIE010000213.1 GCA_023416175.1 Bacillota bacterium | reverse complement strand
GATACGTAATCGTAATGCCGCCAACGATCTCTTCCTTTTTCCGTTGCACCATGCGATGTTGTAATTATCTGTATAATATCATATAGTTTGCTTATTACCGGAATAGTTCAAGGAGGATTCATCAATGGAAAGAAAGCCAATTTTCAAAGAGGATATTTATACTGAAGCCCTCATTGAAACCAGTGCTGAAAAAGTATGGAATATTATAAAAAGCTTTGACCAATATGAAGCCTGGAATATTCCTTTGCTGATTTCTGGACAATGCGTTTTGAATGCACCTCTGAAAGTTCTGGCCAACATCCCCGGTAGAAAGCCTACAACATTTATAGGCCGTTTATTGGTTTACCGCGAAAAGGAGGAACTGGAGTATGGGGTATACAATAGCGCCAGTCATGTTTACCGGCAAGCATGCATTTATAATTATTCCAATTGACGAAAACCGCATTAAGTTTATTAACAAAGAATCGTTCTCCGGTTTGGCAATACCATTTTTAAAAAGGAATCTTCTTAGAACCAAAATCAAAGACTTCCACCATGAAACGAACATGGTGATCAAGAGACTTGCTGAGGCTGTTTAAAGGCTTGGGCTTTTCTGTGCCTATCCTGCCCAGGGCGTGACTGATCCGCGCTGATTCAACGCTTGATGCTGGCCTGCTTGCCATTTTTCAAAATGTCCTGACGTTGATTGTTCCCTCAATGGGTACCACTCCCAATAGCTGGAGCAACTTTGAAGTTACTTTTGAGTGAGAAGTCCCGAACCTTAGAGGTCCGAGACTTTTTTCTTTGGGCTAAAAAACCTCCTGTCGTAGTTTCCTACAACAGGAGGTTTTGCGTCAACTTTTCTTTAACAAAAGTTCCCCTCTGGTACACTCCTCGTTATCTTCATCAACGCGTTTTATTCTTGTTGTAACGAGTTTTGATGTACGCTCTTTTTCTAAAATACTGCGGATGTAGAGCGGTTCCAATCCTTCTAGCCTGCAGTAAGTATCCAATTCGTTGGCGGGCCGAAATGCACCTGCCAACTGATATTCTTGATAAAACATAGGAATTTACCTGTATCCTCTTCTTCATACTTGTTTAATTTTGCAACATGCTGCTCCGGGAAAAAATTCTCGCCGATAGCAGCCAGAAATAAGCAAATGCGTTTTATGGCATTTCCTTTGAAATCAATTTGATTTTTCATTAAACGCTCCTTTCCTATGGCTACTTCCCCGACAAAGTTAACCATATTTGAATTACGTTCCAATTATACGTATTCTGCACATTATGTCAAGTATTTCCTAGACAAAAAAGTTCTTCTGGCTATGCAGCTCATGTACGTATGCCGAATATACGCTACGAACCGGACATCAGGGCCCGCCGCCTTGACTTTTGACCGAAAATATAGTAGGCTGTGGGAAACGTAATATTGTCAGGTTCCGGTTGAGCGGATGCTGTTCCAGCAGCTTTTGCTTCCAAGATCTGTAGCTTAAGGGTGGAAGCTTCGTTAAGGCTTCTTCCCTTTTTTTACGGTGCTGCGGGTTCCCTGCTGCGGCAGGCAGAATCTTGGGTAAGCTATAATATCATAGTGAGGCTGGGGTAATACATGGCTAATAACGCAATTGATATCATTCGGGAGGCGGAGCTTGAAGCGGAAAGAATTCTGCTTCAGGCAGCGCAGGAAAGTGAGCGCATAAAGGCCGAAGCATACGCTGAAGCTGCTTCTGCAGGGAAGCTCGCCGAGGCCGCCGCAAAGGCGAAGGCGGAGGCTGCTGTTTGTGCATCCAGGGAAAAGAGCCTTTTCGCTGCACATAAGGCGGAGGCTGCTTTGGAGGACGAATTACAGGGCTTACGCCGGGAAGCCGCAAACAGACAGGGACAGGCTGTCGCGGCCGTCATTCATTCGCTCGTTTAGCGGATGGAGTTTTTGATGCCTTGAAGGAGATTGCCCATGGCAGTGTTGCAAATGAATAAAATCTGCATTTGCGCAGTGAAGGAAGACCGAAAGAAAATCCTCGAATTTCTGCAGCGTCAGGGCTGCATCGAGGTTTCCGACGCTGCGGCGGCAGACGATGTGTTCGCGAAGACGGATACATCGTCCGTTTGCGCTTCGCTGAAAAAGGCGTCTGAAGCGGCGCGGGCCTGCAGTGCAATCATTGACCGATACTGCCCGGTAAAGCGTTCCATAACCGATATGATGAAGGGCCTCACGCACGCTTCCGTAAAGGAAAGCGACGATTTTTGTGCGAGAAGGAACGATGTATTGAACACCGCGCAGCATATTATTTCCCTGGAACGCAGCGTCCAGGAGGCAAAAACGGAGCTGCTGCGTCTGGATGCGCTGGAAGAGTCGCTGCTCCCATGGATGCAGCTGCCTGTGCCGCAGGCATTTAAGGGAACGAAAAAAACGGCTGCGTTTATCGGCTCCGTCGGGGGAGAGAATACGCTGGACAGCCTGACGGCGCGGTTAAGCGGGGCTTCGCCGGAGCTTTGCGCATTTCATGTGGAAATCATATACACCTCCAAAGAACAAACCTGCTTCTATATGGTAGTTCTCAAGGAAGACGCTAAGAAGGCAGAGGAAGCGTTGCGGGCAATCGGCTTCACCGCTCCGTCCAATCCCAGCCGCCATATGCCCGAGATAGAAAAGGAGCGCATCCTTAAGCAAAAGCAGGAAACGCAGGAACTGATCGCGCGGGCGGAGCTAGAAATCAAGAGCTATGCGGCCATGCGCGAGGAGTTCCGTTTTTTGGAAGATCACATGAAGATGCGCGAAGAAAAGTATGGTGTGATCGAGCATCTTCTGCAATCCAGGCATGCCTTTGTCCTGAGAGGATATATCCCGGAAAAGGACGCCGAACAACTGCGGCAGGCGATCACCGAACGGTTTGACTGCGCAGTCGAGATCGAATCGGCAGCGGATGATGAAAACGCCCCGGTCATGCTGAAAAACACAAGGTTTTCGGAGCCTGTCGAATCCGTGCTGGAAAGCTACAGCATGCCCGGCAGGGGAGAACTGGACCCTACGCCCGTCATGAGCATTTTCTATTACATCATGTTTGGGCTCATGTTTTCGGATGCGGGATACGGCCTGATCATGGCTGGCGTGTGCGGCGCGTGCCTGCTGTTATTTAAGGATATGGCGCACAGCATGAAAAAAAATCTTCGTCTTTTCTTCTGGTGCGGGGTATCGACTATCATTTGGGGCGTCCTGTTCTCCAGCTATTTCGGGGACGTTGTAAATGTTTTTACCCGGACGTTCCTCGGACACGAAACAGGTATTCCGCCGGTTTGGTTTGCACCATTGGACAGCCCCATGAAGCTGCTCGTGTTCTGCCTTGGAATAGGCATTGTGCACCTGCTTGCCGCTTACGTCATGAAGGCCTGCAATCAGGCGAAAAACAGGCAGTATATCGATATTGTATATGACGCCGTATTTCCGGTTGCGATTTTATTAGGCCTCCTTGCGTTGCTGATGAGCAGCGAGATGTTTTTCAATATGGCAGGGTTTAAGCTGTCTCTAAGCGCGACCGCGTCCAATGTTTGCCTTTATATTGCGGCGGCCTGCATGTTAGGCGTAGTGCTTACAGGCGGCAGGGAGAGCAAAAGCTGGTTCAAGCGCATCCTCAAGGGGCTGTATGCGTTATATAACGTGCTGGCGGGCTGGCTGGGAGACATTCTTTCCTATTCGCGGCTGCTCGCACTGGGGTTGGCTACGGGCGTAATCGCCTCGGTCATCAATTCGCTTGGGACAATGTCCGGCGCGGGGATCCCCGGCTTTATCATTTTTGTACTGGTGTTTCTCGTCGGGCACGCAATGAACTTCGGCATCAACGTATTGGGCGCCTATGTGCACTCCAACAGGCTTGAGTATGTGGAGTTCTTTGGAAAGTTCTATGAGGGTGGCAGCCGAAAGTTCTTACCCTATGGAATACATACCAAATATTATCTGATTCGGGAGGAAGACTGTAATGTCTGAAATGGGAATCGTCTTTGCGGTATTGGGAATGGCGCTGGCCGCGCTTTTGCCCGGCATTGGTTCTGCAAAAGGTGTGGGCATCGCGGGGCAGGCAGCTGCGGCCGTTGTTACCGATGATCCGGTAAAATTCAGCAAGGTTCTGGTTTTGCAGCTTCTGCCCGGTACACAGGGCATCTATGGGCTGCTGATCGCGTTTGTTACCATGCTCAATACGGGACTTCTCGGGGGCTCCTCCGAAATGAGCCTGATGAAGGGCCTCTGCTTCTTTGCAGCCTGCCTCCCCATGGCGATAGTAGGCTGGTTTTCCGCTTTACAGCAGGCTAAGGCGTCCATCGCCAGCATCAACCTTGTTTCCAAGCGTCCGGAGCAGTTCGGTAAGGCGATGATTTTTCCGGCGATGGTCGAAACCTACGCGATACTGGCGCTGCTGATCAGCCTGCTGGCCGTTATGAATGTAGCAAATCTCACCATATAGGGGGATGTGGCCGATGACCGGTCTGGAAAAAATCGTAACCGCGATCCGGGAAGAGGCGCAGGCCGAGGCAAAAGCGGTGATCGATCAGGCGCATGCCGAGGCGGCGCACATATTGTCTGAAGAAAAATCCAAGAGCGACGCATTGTGCGCTGAAATTGAGGCCTCCGCCAGACAGCAGTCAGCCCATATCGAACGCGCAGCCGCTTCCGCGGCGGAACTGCAGCGCCGCAGGCGGCTGCTTGAAGCAAAACAGGAAATGCTTGCGCATACGATGGAAGAAGCGCTCAAAGAACTGTATGCCCTTCCGGAAGAGGCGTATTTCAGCCTGCTGATACAAATGGCGGCTGCCTGTGCGGAGCCGATGGAAGGGGAACTGCTGCTTTCTGGAAGGGATTTGTCGCGCTGCCCGGATGATTTTGTACAGCGGCTCGGACAGGCGCTGCCCAATGCGGCGCTTTCCCTCTCACGGGAAACCCGGCCGATTGACGGCGGCTTTATTCTCAAATACGGGGATATCGAACACAACTGTTCTTTCAGGGCGGTATTTGACGCCCGGCGGGAGGAACTGACCGACAAGGTGCGCGGCATTCTGTTTTCATAATATGGAATGGATGTGGCACACGGAGGAGGTGGTCGATTGCAACAGGAATATATTTATGCGGTGACACGCATACATACAGAGGAGCAGCGCCTGCTGGACGGACAGGATATGGAGCGGCTGATTTTGGCGCAAAACGTATCCGAATGCTATCGCCTGCTGGCGGACAAGGGATGGGGAACCCCTGGTACTCCACAAAACGATCCCGACGCCCTGTTTGCCTGCGAGGAGGAAAAAACATGGGCGCTGGTTCATGAACTCGCCGGGGATTTGACTCCGTTTCGGGTTTTTTACCGTGCACATGATTTCCACAACCTGAAAGCGGCGATCAAGCTGGTATATGCGGGGCAGGATCGTGAGAACGCCGGCCGGTATTTTCAGCAGCCCGGCACCGTTGCCGCGCAGACTATCTTGCAGGCGGCTCAACGGCATGATTTTAGCGAGCTGCCACCTGATATGGCTGAGGCGGGGCGCAGCGCGTACGATGTCCTGATCCATACGGCAAACGGACAGGCCTGCGAAATGATTCTGGATTGCGCCGCGCTGCTGGCCGTCGAGGCGGAAGGGAAAAGTACGGGCAGCGAGCTGCTACGTTTCTATGCAGAACTCAGGGTGGACACCGCCAACATCAAGGCGGCGGTACGCGCCTGCAGGATGAGAAAAGACAGAGCCTTTCTTGAACGCGCCATAGCTCCTGCCGGGAGCCTAGACAAGAGCGTGCTCATTGACGCGGCGGCAAACTCCCTGGAGGAAGTTTATGCGTATCTCTCCGATACGGCATATGCCGGTGCGGAGGATGCGCTGCGGGAGTCTCTTGCGGCGTTTGAGTGCTGGTGCGACAACCGGCTTATGGAGCACATCCGTCCGCAGCGGTACCAGTATTTTACGATCGAGCCGCTGGCGGCGTATCTCCTGGCGCGCGAAATGGAAATCGCAATGGTGCGGCTGATCCTTACATCAAAGATCAACCGGCTTGATGATGCGATCGTGCGGAAAAGATGGAGGCTGTTATATGTATAAAATAGCGGTGATGGGCGACCGGGACAGCATCTACGGCTTCGCCTCCATCGGCATGGATATATACCCGGAAACGGATCCCGTGCATGCGGGAAGGCGGCTGAAAGCGCTTTTTGAAAACGGATACGCCATTGTATACGTAACCGAGGCGCTCTACGAGCATTTGCCCAAAGCGGCGGATGGAGCTGCCAGCTCCTCCCTGCCCGCCGTCATCCCGATCCCCGGCATAACTGGAAACACCGGGCTTGGCGTTGCGCGTGTGCGGAAATTCGTGGAGCAGGCCGTAGGCTCCGATATCCTTTTCAACAACCAGTAACGGGCGGAAGCTCCGACTCTATGAAGGAATGGTGACGCACTGATATGAGCAGCAAGGGTACGATATTGAAAGTGGCCGGACCGTTGGTAATCGCCGAAGGTATGCGCGACGCCAATATGTTCGACGTGGTAAGGGTGGCGAAAAGCCGTCTGATCGGCGAAATCATAGAGATGCACGGTGACCGCGCGTCCATTCAGGTATATGAGGAAACCAGCGGGCTCGGGCCGGGGGAACCTGTGGAATCCACGGGCGTACCCATGAGCGTGGAGCTTGGGCCGGGGCTGATCGCAAGCATTTATGACGGTATCCAGCGTCCCCTTGACGTGATCCGCGAATTATCCGGCGACCGTTTAATCCGCGGGATAGAGGTGCCAAGCTTATCCCGTGATAAGAAATGGCACTTCACGCCGAGCGTGCAGGCGGGCGAACGGGTAAGCGCGGGCGATGTGCTTGGGACCGTGCAGGAAACAGATATTGTCCTGCATAAAATCATGGTGCCCCCGGGCAAAGGCGGCACTGTAAAAGCGATAGCAGAGGGAGACTATACGATAGAGCAGGACGTTGCCGTGCTCGTATCGGCACAGGGGGAGGAAATCTCCCTGACCCTGATGCAGAGATGGCCGGTACGCCGTGGCCGTCCCTATGGCCGAAAACTGAGCCCCGGCGAGCCGCTTGTCACAGGTCAGCGGGTGATCGATATGCTGTTTCCCCTTGCAAAGGGAGGCACTGCAGCCGTGCCGGGACCCTTCGGTTCCGGAAAGACGGTGGTGCAGCACCAGCTTGCCAAATGGGCCGATGCCGATATCATCGTATACATCGGCTGCGGCGAGCGCGGCAATGAAATGACCGATGTGCTCAACGAATTTCCCGAGCTGAAGGACCCAAAGACAGGCAAGAGCCTGATGGAGCGCACGGTGCTCATCGCCAATACCTCCGACATGCCGGTGGCGGCGCGCGAAGCGTCCATCTATACCGGTATCACCATCGCTGAGTATTTCCGGGATATGGGATACTCCGTGGCGCTGATGGCGGACTCCACCTCCCGCTGGGCCGAGGCCCTACGTGAAATGAGCGGGCGCCTGGAGGAGATGCCGGGCGAAGAGGGATATCCCGCCTACCTTGGCAGCCGGCTTGCGCAGTTTTATGAACGTGCCGGGCGCGTCGTCGCGCTGGGCAGCGAGCAGCGTGAGGGCGCGCTGAGCGTGATTGGGGCGGTTTCCCCCGCGGGCGGCGATATTTCCGAGCCCGTCAGCCAGGCGACGCTGCGCATCGTAAAGGTGTTTTGGAGCCTTGACGCACAGCTTGCGTATTCCCGCCATTTCCCGGCCATCAATTGGCTGACCAGTTATTCGTTGTACGCGGACGACGTAGGCGGGTGGCTCAACGCAAACGTCAGAGAGGATTGGACGGACAGGCGCGGGCGCATCATGCTGCTCCTCCAGGAAGAAAGCGAATTGGAGGAGATCGTGCAGCTGGTGGGCATGGACGCCCTTTCCCCGTCGGACCGGCTGAAACTGGAAGCCGCGCGCAGCATCCGCGAGGACTTTTTGCATCAGGACGCCTTCCATGAGGTGGATACCTATTCGCCGCTTTTGAAGCAATACACGATCCTGGAGCTAATTCTCCTATACTATGATAGCTGCCGGGAAGCCCTTGAACAGGGCGTTTCCATCAACGCGCTCGTGAAACTGCCCGTGCGCGAGGCGATCGGACGCTTTAAGTATACGTTAAATAACCGGGTGGAGACGGAATACGACAGCATTGCACGTCAGCTGCATGTGGAAATCGACGGCCTGATCGCGAAGCTGAAGGAGGAGAACGCGTAATGCCCAGGGAATATCGAACAATACAGGAAGTCGCCGGGCCGCTGATGATGGTGCGCGGCGTTTCAGAAGTTACTTACGACGAGCTGGGGGAGATCGAACTCTCAAGCGGGGAGCGCCGCCGCTGCAAGGTGCTGGAGATTGACGGCAGCAACGCGCTGGTGCAGTTGTTCGAGAGCTCTGCGGGCATCAATCTGCAGGACAGCAAGGTGCGGTTCCTCGGGCGCAGCATGGAGCT
>JAEZIE010000184.1 GCA_023416175.1 Bacillota bacterium | reverse complement strand
AAGGCTCCGCTTCCATCAAAGGAATACGGAGCCTCTTCTTTATTCAGCGACTATCCATAATTCATTTCTTCTCATGCATCATGCCTGTCGCAATCCTTCTGAGCCGTTCCGGCTTGTTGTCCCCCGGATGCCGCGCGCAATGGAGAAGCAGCTTGCGTTTTATCTCGCCCACCTTTTCGCCGGGGGGCAGGTTGAGCCACTCCATAATATCCTTGCCGGTGCACTGCAAATCCTTCTCAGAAAACGGCGCGCCTTCAAGCTGCATTTTGTTCAGCACGGCCCGCCAACGGGCGGCCTGAAAATATGGGGATAGCCCAGAGCCGCGAACATCCGCTTCCCGGATCTCGCACAACCGAAGAGCGCGCTCATATCCGATGGAGGCAAATTTGGCCCGGAGCGTTGTTTCCCGTGCGCGGCCGTTAAGATCGTACATGTGCTGCTCCACCAGGAACGCGACCTCTTCGATGAGCGCGGCAGAATATCGCAGCCTCTCCAATATTACCCGTGAAATGGGTACGCCCAGGATGTCGTGACCCAGCATCGGCGTGGTGCCGTGCGGCAGAAGCTCCGCCGGATTTACGGCATGGCCGCCCGCATCGGGCGGGAGGCCTTTTTCACGCAATGCTGCTGGCTTGCCGATATCATGTAATAGCCCGGCCAGGCGCATTGTAAGTGTCGGCGGCGCCTCTGCGCAGGCGTGCAGATTATGGCGCAATACGTCGTATGCATGGTATTGCGGCCGCTGTGTGACGCCGTCTCCTTCCAGCAGTTCGGGAATCAAATATGGCAGCGCGCCCATTTCATGAAGCAGTGTCAGCCCGCGCAGGACGGGAGAAGGCTGGCCCTCTGTCAGCCCTGGATACCGTACATCCGAAAGCAGAATTTTATTCAGTTCATCCCGCTTGCGTTCCCAGGCAATGTCCTTTAAGCCGCCGACATTTTCGCACGCGGCCTGCCATGTCGCCTCCTCAATGTCAAAGCCAAGCTCGCACGCAAAGCGGATTAGGCGCAGCACCCTTAACCCGTCGTCCTGCAAAATGGCCGCCGGGTTTTTTGACGTTGCGCGGATGAGGCGGTTTTTGATGTCCTCTATGCCGCCCGTCGGGTCGATGAGTTCCCCCGTCAGGATATCCGCATACAGCGCGTTGCAGGTAAAATCCCGCCGGAACGCGTCGTCCTGTAATGTTTCGCTAAAGCGCACCGCCTCTGGCCTGTGGGTCCCGCCCTCGCCGTACACGTCGCCCCGGAAGGTTGTGTGTTCAAAATGATAACCGCCCGCGTGGATCTCTACCGTGCCAAACTGCAGCGCCTTAGGGATGCACTTGTAATCGTGCGCTTTGCATACTAGCAGCACATCCTCCGGCAGCATTTTTGAGCAGATGTCCATATCGCTAGGCGGCAGGCCCAGTTGTGCGTTCCGGGGCATTCCGCCCACGGCATATAAAGCAGCGCCCGCTTCTTCATACAAGCGGGCGAGCTGTGTCAGTTCAGTTGGGTACTGCGTGTTGGTCATAGTTCATTCCTTTAGGAATGTATGGGGGCTTTGCCCTTCGGGCCCACAGTTCGTAATGGCCGTACTGCGTCGCATACGCTCCTTATACTCCCTTACTTACTGGGACTACACTTCGCTTCATCCGTCACAGACGGCGCTCAGTTTCGTCCCCCATACCCCCACCAAAGGGACACGTCCCTTTGGCATCCCAATTCATTTATAACAAATATCGTCGTATTCGCTTACTCTGAGTCTTCCCCGTCGAGCAGTTTTCCTTCCATCTGCGTGATATCAAGTTCCGCTTCGGCAGCCTCGTCTTCGCCGCTTTCCGCCTTGGGCGCAATGGCGATAGAAACCACCCGCGTGCCTTCATCTGCGCGCATGAGCCGAACGCCCTGGGTGCCTCGGCCGGCAGTCACGCTAATCTGCTCCATCGGCATACGGATCACCATGCCATCGTCGCGGATGAGCAGCAGATCCTCGTCTCCCGTTACCATGGCAATACCGCACAGGTCCCCCGTCTTTTCCGTGATCTGCATGGCGATAATGCCCTTGCCGCCGCGCTTCTGGCCGCGGTATGCGTCCTCGGGTGTGCGTTTGCCCATGCCGTTTTCGGTCACGGTCAAAACGTCGGCGCCCGCTACTACCCGGACCATGGCCACGACTGCGTCGTCCTCGTCAAGCGATATGGACTTTACGCCGGTAGCGCCTCTGCCCATGGCGCGCACATCGTTCTCGTCAAAGCGGATGCACTTGCCCTTGCTGGTGGCCAGCATAAACTCGTCGTTGCCGCCGGAAAGCTCCACCGCGATCAGTTCATCGCCTTCGCGCAGGTTCTGGGCAATGAGGCCGCCCTTGCGAATGTTATCAAAATCCGAAAGCGACGTTTTTTTGATCACGCCCAATCTCGTCGCCATCACAAGGTATTCGCCCTCGTCGTCCTTGGTGACGGGGAACATCGCCGTGATGCGCTCGCCGCCCGAAAGCTGCAGCAGGTTGACAATTGCCGTGCCTTTTGCGGCGCGTCCCGCCTCGGGTATGACGTAGCATTTGATCTTGAACGCGCGCCCGAAATTCGTAAAGAACAGGATGTGCGCGTGGGTGGAGGTCACGAACAGGTGCTCCACAAAATCCTCCTCGCGCGTGCCCTGGCCCATTACGCCGCGTCCGCCGCGGTTCTGCGCGCGGTAGGTGTCGGAAGACAGACGCTTGATGTAGCCGAACCGCGTGAGGGTGACGCACATCTCCTCTTCCTGAATGATGTCGTCCATATCGATATCCTCGATGATGTCCGTGATTTCCGTGCGCCGCTTGTCGCTGTACTTGCGCTTGATCTCGAGCGCCTCATCCCGGATGATAGAAAGCAGCAGCTTCTCGTCCGCCAGTATGCTCATCAGGTACGCTACGGTCTTGGTCAGTTCGTCAAACTCGGCCAATATCTTTTCGCGCTCTAAGCCCGTCAAGCGCTGCAAGCGCATATCCAGGATTGCCTGGGCCTGCTTTTCACTAAAGTCAAACCGCGCCATCAGGCGGGCCTTCGCCTCCGGCCCGTTGGGGGATGTTTTGATGAGGTCCACGATCTCGTCGATGTTGTCGAGCGCCTTAATAAGGCCCTCCAACAGGTGCAGGCGCTCCTGCGCGCGCTCCAAATCATACTGGGTGCGCCGGGTGACGACCTGCTTCTGGTGCGCCAGGTAATGTACTAGCATATCGCGCAGCGTGAGCACTTTCGGTTCGCCGTCCACCAGTGCTATCATGATGACGCCGAACGTGTCCTGCATCGCCGTGTGCTTGTAGAGCTGGTTCAATATGATATTGGCGTTTACGTCCTTTTTGAGATCGATGACGATGCGCATGCCCGTGCGGTCGGTCTCGTCCCGAAGGTCCGCAATGCCTTCGATCTTCTTGTCGTGTATCAGCTCCGCAATGCGCTCCACCAACCGCGCCTTGTTCACCTGGTATGGGATTTCCGTCACGATGATACGGCTCTTGTTCTGCGGGAGCTGTTCAATCTCCGCCTTGGCCCGCACCACAATGCGCCCGCGCCCCGTGTGATAAGCAGAGGCGATACCGGAACGGCCCATAACCACGCCGCCCGTCGGGAAGTCCGGCCCGGGGATATGTTCCATAAGTTCGTCCACCGTGGCGTCCGGGTTGTCGATCAGGAAGCAAAGCGCATCGATCGTTTCATTCAGGTTGTGCGGCGGGATATTTGTCGCCATACCCACCGCGATTCCGCCCGAGCCGTTTACCAGCAGGTTCGGGAAACGGGAGGGAAGGACGCTCGGCTGCAATAACGTTTCATCAAAGTTGGGTACGAAGTCGACGGTGTTCTTTTCGATGTCCGCCATCATCTCGGCAGCAAGCTTGGAAAAGCGCGCTTCCGTATAACGCATGGCCGCTGCGGAGTCGCCGTCCACCGAGCCGAAGTTGCCGTGGCCTTCCACCAGCGGGTAGCGGGTGTTAAAATCCTGCGCAAGGCGAACCATCGCGTCATATACGGAACTGTCCCCGTGCGGGTGGTATTTACCTAAGACGTCGCCAACGATACGCGCGGATTTACGAAACGGCTTGTCCGGCTGCAGACCCAGTTCGTCCATGGAGTATAGGATCCGGCGATGCACGGGCTTTAAGCCGTCCCGTACGTCCGGCAAGGCGCGGTTGATGATGACGGCCATCGCGTATGAAATGAAGGAGTGCTTCATTTCATGCTCAATGGGCAAGGGCTGTATGCGGAGGATATCGCTCATAAATTTATACGTACCTTTCAAGTGTTTTTAGGGTACGTTGGGGGCTTTGCCCCCAAACCCCTACCAAAGGGACGTCGTCCCTTTGGAATCCCCATATAGGGTAGCTATGCGCTGGTTTTCTTTTGTTCCTTTTCTTTTGCAAAAGAAAAGGA
>JAEZIE010000173.1 GCA_023416175.1 Bacillota bacterium | reverse complement strand
TTCCGCCTTTTACGGGCTCCATCACAATAACCGCCTTGTTATGAGATCTTGCCACTTCGTAGCACTTTCGGGATTGGATGCTGTCGCTTTCCCAATCCACGTAATTGAGCTGCAGCTGCACAAAGTCTACTTCAGGATGTTCGGTCAGGATTTTTTCAAGCAGGTCTGCGGTATCGTGGAACGAGAACCCGATGTGCCTGGCTTTCCCGGCTTCCTTCATCTGCTTCATGAATTCGAATCCGCCAAGCCGTACGGTATCGGCATAGCTGGCAACGCCAAGATTGTGCAGCATGTAATAATCAAAATACGCAAGGCCGCATTTGCTGAGCTGCTCATCAAACTTCTTTTGATAATCCTCGGTCTTTGTCACGATATAAATCGGCATCTTAGTCGCTGCAAGATATGCCTCCCTTGGATAACGTTCTACGACGGCCTTTCTTAGTGCGACCTCGCTAAATCCCATATGGTAACCGTATGCCGTATCGAAATATGTGAATCCCCTTTCCATAAAGCAATCCACCATGTCAAAGAGCGCATCATAATCGATACTCGCGCCATCTTCCAGGTTCGTTAATGGCAGCCGCATCAATCCAAACCCCAACTTTTTCATATTACTTCTCCCCTTTATTGAAAGTACTTGGTTTACATGGTAAAATCAGTATAAATCATTCGAGTTACTCGAATGCAAGCGTTTTTTAGGAGGACGGTATGCAAAAATTAACGGTCAAGCAGATTGCGGAGAAATACAACGTATCGCCCCATACCATCCGCTTTTATGACGATGCGGGGCTGTTCCCCGATGTCGTGCGGGACGAGCACGGAGCAAGAATATTTCGGGAAGCAAATTTGGAGTGGATCTACCTGGTTCTATGCCTGCGCAGCACGGGAATGTCGGTTGCGGACATCAAAAATTTTATCCGGCTTTCCGGCCAGGGGGACAGCACAATGGTGGAGCGTTACAATATCATCTTAGCGCAAAAAAAGAAGGCGGAGGGTGAGCTGGAGGAGCTGAAACAGAAGATTGCGGTTCTGAATAAAAAAGAAAAATACTATGAAAACATGCTCGCCAATCAGGAACAGGTCGTTGGCTGAATGCTTTCATCAAACCTTTGGGTCGGTGTAATAGCGATCCCATTCGCTTTTTTGCAGGTACATCTGATGATTGACACTGATGCAGCATATACTATTTGGCATAGCGCGTAAGTTGAGGGCAACATGCGGAATTTTGCCTTGATCGCCATGGTTGCGGGTGCATTCTATTTGTGGCCGCACTTTAAGGGATTGCCTATATTTAAAAAACTGCAGCCGGGTACTGCCTGGGTGTTATCTGCGCTTTTGGCTGCGCTGCTGCTTGTAGGAACGGCGCTGTTCCATACCGTGCTGGTCGGGTTCTTCTTGTACCTTTGCATGTTTTATGTGCTCACCGACGCCGTCTTTCTAACTCTGTATCTGTTTGCGCGCGGTAAAAAACACGGGGGATGGAAGCGCATTTATGCGGATGGGCTTCTGCCCATTGTGGCATCGATAATCATCTGCATTCTGGGCATTCTCAATGCAAAGAACATTGCGGTGACGGAGTATGAAGTTGAGGTCAACAAGCCGATGCCCTCTAAGGTCCGTATTGCTCTGATCAGCGATATGCATCTGGGTACATCAATCCGCCAGGAGGATTTGCCCGGGATTGTCCAGAGGGTAAACGCTCTTTCTCCGGATCTTATTCTTTTAGGCGGGGACATATACGAGGAGCGTACCACAAGGGAAGAGCTTGCGGCGTCTTATTCGGCGTTTTCCGGCCTCAAAGCACCGCTCGGCGTATATTACGTGCCCGGAAACCATGAATATAACGCGCAGATGGATGGCACGCTGGACTTGGTGTCCGTATTTTTAAACCTTGAAGCGGCGGGAATCACGCCTCTGAAAGACGAAGTGGTTGATGTAACGGGATTCTATCTCATCGGGCGGGACGATTTTAGGTCGTATACCCGCGCATCCATTCAAACACTGTTGGAGGATGTGGATCAGGGCTTGCCGGTAGTCGTGCTGGACCATCAGCCGATGGAGCTTGATGAAGTGAAAAATTCAGGTGTGGACCTGCAACTTTCCGGGCATACGCACGCCGGGCAGCTGTTCCCGGGCGGGCTGCTGACGGAACTATTCGGGGTTTTTGAATACAGCTACGGATATCACAGGGACGGGGAATTTCAGATCATCGTTAGCTCAGGTATCGGCGCATGGGGGTTCCCGATGCGCGTCGGAAGCCCGACCGAAATCGCATTGGTGACGGTAAAAGGAACATAAAATTGGCGGAACTGTGCTGTCCCGCCAAAATAACGATAACCTGTAGAACCCGCTGATCATATCCGCCAGGATGTGTCTGCGGATTTTTTATACGATCTGCTGTACCCGCGGCTGTATGGAGCGAACCTGCGTGGTCAATGTTACGCCGCTTTCGAGGCACAGCTGCGTAAACTTCTGCTGAATGCGCATGAGTACGACGCTGATGTTAATCTCTGTCGCGCTGGGCAGCAGAATGAGCAACTGCGTATTGGAATGCTGGGTCAGCACGTCAGATTTCCTAAGCGAAAGCACGCACGCGCGCTTGAGCGCGGACATGACCTGGAACATTTCCTGGTCAGAAAGCTCGCGGCTGTGGGCGACGATGGTGTACATCACCAGCATGCAGGCAATCTGCTCCCGGCGGTTTTTTCGCTCATGCAGCTGGAATATCTGGCGGAACACGTCGGCTTCGCACAGCATGGGTCCCGCCGCCGCCGCTGCGGACCTGAGGTCGTCCAGCACCATCCCGATATCCGGACGCTGAGGCTGGGTGGTGGTACTGATGCTGCGCCCGGCGGCCTTTAATTCCTCCGAGGGCTGCACGTCCAGCTCCTTGCTTAATAGCGCCGTAATACTCTTGTAATGGGACATTGCGCCATACCGGTTTCCATTTGCGAGCATGGCTTGGATCATCATGGCGTGGTAATGCTCTTCGAACATATTGTGCTGCAATGCGGCGGAGCAGACATCGATCACTTCGTTATAGAGATGGTGGTCATAGAGCATGCTGATATAGCTGTTGATGCAGGAGAAATATTGGCGGCGGTAATAAGAGGTGAGCGCTTCCACCCACTTTTCAT